>JBDSJW010000021.1:0-2818 GCA_039917235.1 Kapaibacterium sp. (SeqCode)
GGCCGCCATGAAGTCCGCGCTGATCCGGGAGAAAGGGGGGGATTACGATATCGTCTTCGATCTCCACAACTCCCTCCGAAGCCGCTATATGCGGGCAGCACTGGGGAAGGAAGTCGCGGTTTTCGCCAAGCCGTCGCTGGCGAAGTGGCTGCTGGTTCATAGAAAAATCAACCGGCTCCATCCCATCATCCCGATTCCCGAACGCTATCTGGCGGTCGGCGGACCGTTCGGCCTGAAGAACGACGGGCTTGGCCTGGAGCTCTTTACCGGCGGCGCCCTCTCCCCCATTCTCCCCGTCGCCGATCGCCGCACGATAGCGCTGGCCCCCGGCGCGCGGCACGCAACCAAACGCTGGCCGGCGGAGAGCTTCGCGGCGCTGGGGACGATGCTGGCGCGGGAACACGGCGCGCGGATTATCCTCTTTGGCTCGGCCGGGGAACGGGAGCTGTGCGGGACGATTGCCCGCGATATCGATGGCGATGTGGTAAACCTTGCCGGGCATATCACGCTGCCGGAAGCCGCCGCCGCCATGGACTGCTGCGATCTGGTCGTCTCCAACGATTCCGCGCTGGCACATGTCGCCGCCGCGCGCCAGCGACCCGTTGTGGCGATCTTCGGATCGACCGTCCGGGAGTTTGGATTTGCGCCGTACGGAACACGGTCGCTGGTGGTGGAGAACGAGGGGCTCTACTGCCGCCCCTGCACGGCAATCGGCCGGGAGAGCTGCCCGGAGAAGCATTTCCGGTGCATGCTGGAGATCACGGTGGAGGATGTAATGGAGGGGATTGCCAGGCTGCACGGCGATGGGGATCGTGGATACGCGGCAATGAAAAACAAAAGCCGGGTTCCATCATGAAACCCGGCTTTACCTCGAAGAAGCTATCGTTACGCCCCCTTCTGCTCCTCCACCATCCGCTTCTGAAGCTCCAGAATCACGTAGTGGAAGACGATGCTGTGGATGCTCTCGGCGGTACACATGTCATCGAGCGGCACATGGACCTGCTCGTGAACCATATCCTTCAGCTTCCCGCCGGAGAAGCCGGTGATGCCGATCGTCTTCATGCCGTTGGCGTTGGCGAACTCCACGGCGCGGAGGACATTGGGGCTGTTGCCGGAGCCGGAGATGGAGACGAGGAGATCGCCCGGACGGTAGAAGGTCCGAAGCTGCTGCACAAAGACCTGATCGTACCCCTCGTCGTTGCCGAGCGCTGAGAAGAAGGCGATGTTATCGGTAAGGGAAAGGGCGCGGATGCGGCGCTCCTGCTCCATCGATGAGCAGGTCCCCTTGGCAAGATCCTGCGCGAAATGGCTGGCGTTGGCGGCCGATCCGCCGTTGCCGATCACGAAGACCGTGGCCCCCGAGCGGTACGCCTCGAAGATGCTCTCGATCAGTTTCTCCACCTCCGCGGTATCAACCGAGCCGAGCGCCCGCCCCACATACTCTGTATAGTCAACGAAATTCATGTGTGCTATTTCCAGTTATATCGTTCCTGATTGAAGACAACCTTGCTTCCGTGCGGCTCCAGCAGAAAGGGCATCTCGCGGTAGGCGGAGAGCGCCTCGCGAAGATTATCCTGATCCGGCCTGCGGCAGTAGACCATCAGAAAGCCGCCGCCACCGGCTCCGGCGATCTTTCCTCCCATCGCGCCGCCGCAGAGCGCCGCCTGGTACATCTCGTCGATCTCGCCGGTGCTCACGCCGTTGGCAAGCTGCTTTTTCAGCTCCCAGTTCCGGTGGAGCACATCGCCGACCGCGTCGTAGTTTCCGTTGTAGAGCGCGCCACGCACCTCGTGCGCCAGCCCCTTGATCTCATCGTGGAAGGCGATCGTATCGCCGATCTTCTCCCGCTGGTCGCTCAGGATGGAGCTTG
The DNA here is from genome assembly GCA_039917235.1 of Kapaibacterium sp. (SeqCode). Classification (GTDB taxonomy): domain Bacteria; phylum Bacteroidota; class Ignavibacteria; order OLB7; family OLB7; genus JAFDZV01. The sequence goes on from JBDSJW010000021.1 coordinate 1,871, forward strand.
CCTGGCGGACGATATTTGTGAAGAAGAGGAGGATATTGCTCCCCAGCCGCCGTTTGCCGGATGGCTGAATATCGATACGCTCCATCACCACCGAATCATCTCCCCTGAACTCGAACCCACAGAGGCCGCCATACGCGGCGATATACTGATCCTGCCGGCCGATCGGCTTGCCGAGGATATCGATCTCAATGGTGCACGCCTCCCGCGCCAGCCGCTCCGGCCCCACCTGCTCGCCGCGATACTGATAGAACGCGTTCAGCAGCCCCACCGTCAGGCTTGATGAAGAGCCAAGGCCGGAGCCCTCGGAGGGGATATCGGCCATCATCGCCACCTCGAATCCGTTGGTCATGCCGGTGATCCGGCACGCCTCCCGCACCAGCTCATGCTGGATCTCATCGATCGACGAGACGATCTCCTTGCGGGAATAATCGACGTAGATAAGATCGTCGTACCGTGCCTTGACGATCACGTAGAGATATTTATCGATGGCGGTGGAGACCACGTATCCGCCGTGCCGCCGGTAATAGCCGGGAAGATCGGTCCCGCCGCCGGCGATGCTGATTCTAAGGGGAGTCTGCGTTATGATCATAATGCCTATTGGGCCGTTCTGTCCTGATGCCTTGAACAGACTGTTGAAGGAGGTCATCCGCGGCGTCCGGGGACGTTTCAAACGTCCCCCGACATTCACCATCGCTCACTGCGGCGTCCAGGAGGACGCCTCATTCGCTCAGGTTCGGCCGCCTTGCGGCTGATCGTCCTTGAACAGTCTTATAGATTTACACTGAATGAGTATCGCGAGAAGCACAACTTCGCGATAAGCGAGATCAGGAAATATTTCCGTGCGTAATTCCCCGCCGCTCCGGCCACTCCCGTTCCGCCAGCGCCAGGCTCTCCAGCGTCCCCACATCGCGGAGATAGCCGTTTACCTCCACACCGTTCATCCGTCCC
>JBDSJW010000022.1:0-8978 GCA_039917235.1 Kapaibacterium sp. (SeqCode)
GCTGCCAGTGCAGTGCGCGGCGCGGAACGTGTTCACCTCGTGCTGTTGGACGACGACACCGTCGACGAAGCAATCCTCGCCATTCGCGACGCGCTCGAGCCGGGAGCAGTGATTGTTGATCACACCACGCTGCGCCCCGATCGCACCGCGGCACGCGCCGCGGCGCTGAATGCTGCGGGCATTGAATATCTGCATGCGCCGGTCATGATGGGTCCACCGGCAGCGCGTTCGGCAAAAGGCATCATGTTTGTTGCCGGCCCGATCGAGCGTTTTGACCGCGTGAAGGACGAGCTCGCGACGATGACGGGTGAGGTGCACTTCCTGGGTGAGCGCGCGGAGTTGGCGGCGTGTTACAAACTGTGCGCGAACGCGATGCTGTTGATGACGGCCGGCGCGCTGGCCGACGTGTTTCACATGGCGGACGCGATGCAAATGCCGCGTGAGGCTGTGGGCGACGTGTTCCGGAAGTTCAACACCGACGGCGTGCTGAACGCGCGCGGCACACGCATGTTGAATGGCGACTACAAAGCCACCTTTACACTCGACGTGGCGCGGAAGGACGTGCGTCTGATGGTTGAGAGCGCGGGGAGTGAACCCGTGCCCATGTTGCGCGCGTTGGCAGAGCGGATGGACGATGTGATCGGGTCCGGGATGTCCGAATTCGACATTGGGGTATTGTCGAAGCCTGATCTCTGAGCTGGACGGGAGTTGGTTTGTCGGGGGCGCCGTAGCGCGTCAGCTTGAATAATACGCCGCATTCTCCTCGATGTATCCCTTCGTGAGGTCGCAACCAAATGCGCGCGCCTCACCGGCACCGACGCCGAGCCAGATCTCGAGCTCAACTTCGTCGCGTGAAAGTGTTTCGCGTACAACCGCGTCATCAAATTCAAGGCGTTGCCCGGCGGCAACGACAGGGAAGCCGTTGATCGAGGCGTTGGTCTTGATCGGAACAATCGTGCAGTCGAAACATTTGCCAACCGCCATCAGTAAACGTCCGACGTTGGGGTCGGCGCCATGCACCATCGTCTTGATGAGCGGGGAATTCACAATTGTCTTCGCAACCGTGCGCGCTTCAACTGTGCTCAGGGCTTCGCGTACCGTGACCCGAATGAGACGCGTTGCACCTTCACCGTCGCGTGCCAGCGTCTCCGTCATCTTGATGCAACCAGCGGTGAGCACTTCGAGGAACTCAGCTTCATCAACTGGTCCGGCCAGTCCGTTTGCAAGGATGGCGCATGTGTCCGACGTGCTCGTATCGCTGTCCACCGACAACATGTTGAACGAATTGCTGACGGCGAGCTTCAAAAAACGATCAAGCGTTGCTGCTTCAAACTTTGCGTCGGTAAAGATGTAGGCAAGCATCGTGGCCATGTTCGGTTCGATCATGCCCGAACCCTTGGCCACCCACGTGATGGTCACGCCACTATCACCAACGCTGCTGGAAATAGCTTTCGGGAACGTGTCGGTTGTCATGATGCCTTCCGCGCCGACCATTGGATTGTCCTGCAACTCAGACGCCATGCCAACCATGCCACTTTCGATTTTTTCAATCGGTAGCGGCACACCTATCACGCCGGTGGAGCTCACGAGAACGCGATTGGCTGAGGTGCCCAATTCGGTTGCCGCCGCGGCAGCCATGCGTTTCGCATTCTCGATGCCGATATTTCCCATGGGGGGTGACGACTGAATTTTCAGCTCCAGATCGACCACTTTCCCCGCTTTTTTCTCGACCTTGAGCATGCCGTCGATCACCGCCACGCCCGCCGAATCATACCCGCGATATTCCAGACGCTTAAGCCCGTTCAGAAGGATGGGGTATGCCTGCTGCGGCCCTATATAACCGATGATTCCACACATAGAAATTGCTGTTCTGATTTGGGAAGAGAAATCAACATAATCGAATCAGTCGCCGGCGCTTCTCGGGCGACGATTTCAGGCGTCCATCAGCAGTCCGTCCCGCATATGAAGCACGCGGTCCGCCCGGCCGGCTAGGTCGGCATTGTGGGTGACGATCACAAATGTCCGCCCCTCGCTCCGGCTTATCTCCCAGAGAAGCGTATGAAGCCGCTCGCCGTTTTCGGAATCGAGGTTGCCGGAGGGCTCATCGGCCAGCACAAGCTGCGGCTCCGGTATAAGCGCCCGCGCCACCGCCACCCGCTGCTGTTCGCCGCCGGAAAGCTCGGATGGCTTATGTGTTGAGCGATCGGCAAGGCCGACCAGTTCCAGATAGTTCTTCGACCGCGCCAGCGCCTCCCGCATCGGAACGCCGCGGATCAGCAGCGGCATCGCCACGTTTTCAGCGGCGGTGAACTCTGGGAGGAGATGATGAAACTGAAAAATGAAGCCGATGTTGCGGTTGCGAAAATCGGCAAGCTGCGATGGGCTCATCCGCCCAAGCTCCTTCCCCGCCACCTGCACTTCACCGCCGGTGGCCTTGTCCAGCGCGCCCACGATATGGAGGAGCGTGCTCTTCCCCGCCCCCGAGCTTCCGATAATGGCTACAATCTGCCCGGAATCGACATCGAGCGAGATGCCACGAAGCACCGGAAGGGATTTCCGTTCGACCTGATAGGCCTTTGTCACATTTCGAAGCCGGACGAGCGGGGCGGAGGACTGGTCAGAAGCGTTCATAGAACGCCTAATCTATGCCGGGAATCGTCGCCGATCAACTCCTCTCAACATCTCCGAAGAGGAACCGCATAAAGCGGCCCCGACCGGAGCGATGACTTTTCAATTGCATGGCCCGTCTTACCTCTTTATTTTTGTCCCTCCAAGATTATCCCGCGATCCCTCTTCCGTGAGATCACGGGATGCAGAAGTTTTCCGGTCGGCCGGTGCCTCTGCCAGTAGGGTATACAGCACAATCCCTGTATATTCCCTCTTCAGTACCGAGTCACGCTCGGGAATTAATGCTTGTGGAGCGGCTGGTATGCGTCCGCGCATCCTCCGGACATGGTCCTCTCTTTCGGCAGAGGAACAGCCCAAGAATCCGCCGGTTGGCGTGTTAATGTTTACAGTGGGCTTGGCGGAAACGCGTGCCCACTTTTTTTTGAATGCAGAGCATATGGGAATTTCTCCACGGCGCGGCGGCCCAACGGCCATCTCCGCCGGCCCTGCCGGTCGCTTTTTCGCACAGATACAATGAGATTTCTTCCGGAGCATATCGAAGAGCGGCTGCGCGCCGAGATAACCGAGCGAGACATGGTTCTTCTCGAAGTAAAGCGCCGCGGCGAACAGGGAATGACGATCGTCGAGGTGATCATCGATTCCGAACGGGGGATAGGGCTGGATGAGATTACGGCGCTTGCGCGCTGGACGGGCGAACTGCTCGATGAAGCAACCGAGGCGCTCCCCGGACACTATAAGCTGGAGGTCTCCTCCGGCGGGCTGGACCGGCCGCTGGAACATCTCTGGCAGTATCGGAAAAATGTGGGGAGGCTTATCAAGCTGACCTATGACGATGGCGATGTGAGAAAGACCGAGCTGTTCCAGCTTGTCGGCGTCGATGATGCGGGGATTTCCGTGGCTCCGAAAAGGGATCGCCCCAAAACGCCCCCCGAGCCGATCGCGATTCCGTTCGATCGCGTGGTGCGGGCGGTGATCGAACCGCAGTTTTAGCAGACTGAACATCGGAAGTAATTCAACAGTCTGCCAAGAGTAAGAATTTCAGACAGCTCCCCATCCGTGTGGAGCTCCCCGAGGGTGGATATGACGGAAACCGCCGTCGGCCTTCAACGTTCCCCATTTTCCCTTTAGTTATGGCGAAGCGCAAATCCGTAAAATCGAGCGCCAACAAGCAGATGATCATCGATGCATTTGCAGAGATGGCGCGCCAGAAAAATATCGATCGTGACCTGCTCCAGGGAATCATCGAGGACACCTTTTCGCAGATGGTGCGGAAGAAGTACGGCCTGGAGGCCAACTTCGACATCATCGTGAACATGGAGAAGGGGGATATCGAAATCTACCTCCTCCGCCAGGTGGTGGAGTTGGTGGAAGACCCGAATACCCAGGTTTCGATCGAGGAAGCGAACGAGCGAGGCGAGGAATACGAGCTGGGAGATGAGGCGCTCACGGAGCTGAACCTGGAGAATCTCTCCGAGAACTTCGGTCGCCGGATGGTCTCGATGGCGGCGCAGACGCTCAGCCAGCGGGTCCGCGAGGTGGAGAAGGACAACATCATCGCCGAGTATTCGCAGAAGGTCGGCGAGATCATCGTTGGCGAGGTCTATCAGGTTCGCCGGAACGATGTCTACGTGATGCACAACAAGGTGGAACTGCGGATGCCCCGCAATGAGCAGATCTGGCGGGAGCGCTATAAGAAGGGGGAGACGATGAAGGCGCTGCTGAAGGAGGTTCGCCCCGAGGAGGGAACCGCCTCGCAGCCGGAGCTTATCATCTCCCGCAGCGATCCTATGTTTCTTCAGCGCCTTTTTGAAATCGAAATCCCGGAGATCTACGACGGCATTATTGAGATCAAGGGAATCGCGCGCGAGCCGGGAGAGCGGGCAAAGGTCTCCGTCTGGTCGCACGATGAGCGTGTCGATCCGGCCGGCGCCTGCATCGGCATGAAGGGGGTCCGCGTTCACTCAATCGTCCGCGAGCTTTCCAACGAGCATATCGACGTTGTCTACTACTCCGCCGATCCCAAGAAGTACGTCGCCAGCGCCCTGTCGCCGGCGAAGGTGCGGGAGATCATGATCGATGAGGAGACCAGAACCGCCACCGTGCTTGTGGGGGACGATCAGGTTTCGCTCGCCATCGGCAAGAGCGGGCAGAACGTCCGTCTGGCGATGAAGCTCACCGGCTTTACGATCGATCTGGTGAAGGAGGGAGGCGAGGATATCGAGCTGAGCGAGTTCAAGGATGAAATGGGGGATGAGCTGTTCGATCGGATCGCGGCGCTTGGCATCGGCACGGCAAAGGAATTTCTGACGGCGGAGGAGGCAAAACTCCTCGAAGTCGAGGGGATGACCAGCGAGAAGCTGGAGGAACTGCGCACGGTGATCATGTCCGAATTCGATGAGGAAGAGCTTCGGAACATGTATCAGGATGCGCGCGGGCGCGGAGCGCGTCCGGCCACGGTCGGCGCGGCCCCCGGCAGCCCGGCGGTTGCCAGCCCGGTAGTCGCCAGCCCGGTTGCTAACGGCGAAGGCGAAGCGGTTGCCAGCCCAGCAGTCGCCAGCCCGGTCGCTATCGGCGAAGCCGAATCGGTTGCCAGTCCGGCAGTTGCCAGCCCGGTCGCTATCGGCGAAGGCGAAGCGGTTGCCAGTCCGGCAGTCGCCAGCCCGGTCGCTATCGACGAAGCCGAATCGGTTGCCAGCCCAGCAGTCGCCAGCCCGGTCGCTATCGGCGAAGCCGAAGCCGCTCCGGCGGCACAGGAAGGACAGCCATAATAGACTGTTGAAGGACGTCATCCGCTGCGTTGGCCTTCACCGTTCGCTCAGGTTCGGCCGCCGTGCAGGCGGATCATCCTTGAACAATCTGAGCGCCGGAAGGAATTCAACGGCCTGTCGGAAATTTGATAACGGAGCCCTGGATGTGCTTTGCGGGATGGGATGCCACCCGCTGAATGCTCCGGGGTTTCCGTTCCGCATGATTGTTTCAAAGAGATGGAGTTGACCATGAACTAATCGACAAAAGACCCCTGAGTCCACGGGATGGAGGAGATTATCGAAAAGAGCGCTCGCGCCGGCATTGCCGGGTGTCCGTTCTCCACGATTGTCCCCCGTCCATCGTCGTATGGATACTTTGGGTCTTTCATACAACCCATCTGCCCCCTCGGGCAGTTTATACCTTAGGTACTGCTACCCGCTACTCCGCGTTGATGGAACAGTAGTGATTGCTGTGAGAGGGAATAGACCAGAGTACTTATTTACTGGAGTTTGAATGGCCGCGACAACAACCGCGAAAGGATCGACCTATAGACTATTCAAGGTCGCTGCCGAGCTTAATATTGGCAAGGAGACTATCGTAGAGTTTCTCCATGGCAAGGGATTCGAAATCGCTGATAAGCCTACCAGTACGCTTACTCAGGAGATGTACGATGTTGTTATGGGCAAATTCGAGAAGGAGCATCGCCAGATTGAGAAGCAGCGGATGAAGGTTGATGCCTATCATGAGAAGCGAGTACGTACCAAGGAAGAGGCCTCCCAGCAGGCCGAAGAGAAAAAAATAAAGAAGCCATCCAAAGCTGATGAAACTGATCAGCCCACGGTAGAGGGTACCGCCGATACCGAGGTGGAAACCCCGATTATCGCGGCGTCCCAGCCGGAACCGGCGGAGGCGACCCAACAGCCCGTGGCTCAGGAGCCGGTTGTGGCGGAACGCGCCGAGCCGGTCCCCACGCCAGCCCAGCCGGAGCCGGTCGCCGAACAGCGCCCCGTGGCCGTGCAGCAGCCCGTGGCGGAGGAGCCGCGGCCGGTTGCCGAGCAGCCCGTGGCGGTGCAGGCGCCGCCAGTGCAGCAGCCCGTCATCATCCAGCCCCCTCCCGTTCAGGAGCCGGTTATCACGCCGCAGGAGCGCGCCGAGCAACTCGAAGCCGCCCGCCTTGCCCGTCGCGAACAGCTTCGCGCCATCGCGCAGCAGGGACGCGAGCCGCTGCCCCCGACGATTCATCAGCCGGAACTGGTTCGCGAACCGGAGCCCGAGCCGATCGTGGAAGCCCCGGTTGTTAGCGAGACGGCGGAGGATGATCAGAGCAGAAAATATGTAACCACGCCGCCGAAGCTTCAGGGGCTGACGGTGCTGGGTAAGATCAATGTCGAGAAGAAGCCGGTCGATAAGTCCAAGGATAAGAAGGAGCGTGGCAAGAGGAAGAGGATTCAGGGGGGCGTGAAATCGGTGGATATCACCGCCGAATCGCGCAATCGCCCAACAACGACGACTTCCTCCACGACGACGGGGCAGACCCCGCGTCCGGCCACCCCGACCACCGGCGCACGGCCGGCCGGAACAACCGGAGCCGGCGTCGATCCGAAGAAGAAGCTCCGCAGCCGCGGCGCCAAGCTGAATGTGAACCAGGCCGATGTCTCCAAGGCAATCCGCCAGACCCTCTCCAAGATGGACGACACCAGCACCTCGTCCCGCCAGAAGAGGAGCCGTCTCAAACGCGATGTCCGCGACGAGCGGGAGCAGCGGAGACGGGAGGAGCAGGACGCGCAGGCGCTTGTGCTTACCGTTACGGAGTTCCTGACCGTGGCGGAGCTGGCGAATATGATGAACGTGGATGTCAGCCAGGTTATCGGCAAATGTATCGGCCTTGGCCTGATGGTTTCCATCAACCAGCGGCTCGATAAGGATACGATTCAGCTTGTGGCCGATGAGTTCGGCTACAGCGTCGATTTCCAGCAGGAGTACGAGGAGGATATCCTCGCCGATATCCAGGACGATCCCGAGACTCTGCTGCCGCGCGCCCCGATCGTCACGATCATGGGTCACGTCGATCACGGTAAAACATCGCTGCTCGATTATGTCCGTAGCGCCAATGTGGTGGCCGGCGAGGCGGGTGGCATTACGCAGCATATCGGCGCATATGCCGTGCAGCTTCCCGCCGGAAAGAAGATCACCTTCCTTGATACGCCGGGCCACGAGGCGTTTACCGCCATGCGTGCCCGAGGCGCACAGGTCACCGATATCGTTGTCCTGATCGTCGCCGCCGATGACGCGGTGATGCCGCAGACGCTGGAGGCAATCTCCCACGCCCAGGCCGCCAACGTGCCGATGGTGATCGCCATCAACAAGGTGGACAAGCCGGACGCAAACCCGGAGCGGATCAAGCAGCAGCTTGCCGATCGCGGAGTGCTGGTGGAGGAGTGGGGCGGAAAGTATCAGGCGGTGGAGATTTCGGCGAAGAAGGGGACAGGCGTGGATAAGCTCCTGGAAACGATCCTTCTGGAAGCGGAAATCCTGGATCTGCGAGCCAATGCCGACCGCCATGCGCGCGGAACGGTTATCGAGGCGGAGATTGATCGCGGCAAGGGCATCGTTGCAACGGTCCTGGTGCAGAAGGGAACGCTGCGCGTTGGCGACAACTTCGTGGCGGGACAGTTCGCCGGCCGCGTCCGCGCGCTGTTCGACGAGCGAGGCAATCGTCTTACCAAGGTCGGCCCGTCGGAGCCGGCGCAGGTGCTCGGGTTCAACGGCACGCCGACCGCGGGCGATGTGATGGTTGTGCTGGATACGGAGCGGGATGTCCGCGATATCGCGGTTCGTCGCCAGCAGCTCCGTCGCGAGCAGGACTTCAAGCAGGTGCGGCATATCACGCTGGACGAAATCTCCGAGCAGATCGCCCGCGGCGGCATCCAGCATCTCCCGATGATCATCAAGGGCGATGTGGACGGCTCGGTGGAAGCTCTCGCCGATTCGCTGCTGCGGCTTTCCACGCCGGAAGTTCAGGTCTCCGTGATCCTGAAATCCGTCGGCGAAATCTCCGAGTCCGATGTGCTCCTTGCAACCGCGTCGAACGCCATTATCATCGGCTTCCATGTCCGCCCGAACCTGAAGGCGAGAAAGCTGGCGGAGCGGGAGGGAGTCGATATCCGTACCTACCAGATCATCTACGACGCGGTCAACGAGATCCGTCTGGCGCTGGAAGGAATGCTGAAGCCGGAACAGAAGGAAGTGATCACCGGCACGGTGGAGGTTCGCGAGATCTTCAAGGTGTCGAAGATCGGCATCATCGCCGGTTGTTATGTGCAGGATGGGAAGATTACCCGAAACGACAAAATCCGCCTGCTGCGCGATGGTCTGGAGGTCTTTACCGGATCGATCGGATCGCTGCGCCGCATCAAGGAGGATGTCCGCGAGGTGGAACAGGGCTTCGAGTGCGGCATCACGCTCGACAACATGAACGATATCAGGCAGGGTGATGTGATCGAGGCCTTCAAGATGGTGGAAGTGAAGCGGCGGCTGGAGCCCGCCGGCGCCGGTCACTAACAGACTGTTGAAGGACGTCATCTGCCGCGTTGGCCTTCACC
>JBDSJW010000023.1:0-2787 GCA_039917235.1 Kapaibacterium sp. (SeqCode)
TCAGGTTCTGAGCGGGGCGGAGATTCCTCCGGTCCTCCCAGTCGATGTACAGGCGTGTACCGATCGCAATCGGGGTATCAACTCCCACGCGATATTGCAACACCGTCAGCGAATCTCCATCGTCCACGCGGGTTTCAATAATATCGCCGCGATCGTTGATACGGAACGATGAAGGGACTGAATCGCGCAGGCCGCGGAGCGTTCGGTCAAAACGTCGATGGCTGATAACCGTTTGCGAGCTGTCGAGAATGAGAAGGTTGGTGAGGATGTGAATGTTGTGGTCGGGATGAAGCTCCGGCTCGGAGTTCGAGTAGAGGAGTGTAAACGGCATCTCGCGCGAATGCATCACGTGGTAGCCGAAAAATACCGTGGCGGTATCCTCGAAGCTCGGAACGTATGGCGGGTAATAAGTCCGCAGATTATAATTCCGCCGGTCGGTTCTCCCTTTCACATCGCCGAGCGCGCTGTCCAGCACCTGCTCGCGCAGCGCTTTGCCGGTCGCCAGATCGAATATCCGGATCACAATGCCGATGCTGTCGATACCGATTGATCTGTTGGAGAACATGATTGCGGTATTTCCCGCAACTCTCAGCTCGGCGGCCCCCTCGTTCACATCGGGGGAGATCGGGACCGACCAGAGAGATTGGAGCGAGTCATTCATTTTCTGGAGCGTCAAAAGATAACCTCGATGAGAGAGAATCAGAAACTCCCGATTGTTGACACGCGTTGTCAGCGGCCACATGTCCTCGTACGGATTGATGGAATTGTTGATGGTGGATGTTGCAATCTGGTGAACGTTGTTGCCGGGGTAGAGATGTCCCCCTAACGAGCTACACGATTGCAATCCGATACCGGCGAGCGCAACCAGCAGAATGAGAAATCCGTTGACATGGAAGCGAACGGCAGCAATGAAGTTCATAAGCGCTGGGGAGTTTTCAGGAAGCGGAACGTTTTCCGGATGGCTGATTCGGTGCGGAGAGATTGCCGCGAGGATATCCGGTGATCGATTGCACGCAATTAACAAAATCCTCAATAACCGGCCATCACAAAAAAAGCCCCGCGTAGATCAGCGGAAGGGTCCTTTCCGCGATCATCCCGCAGGGCTTGACCATGATGCACTAGCAGTTAGCACATCATGAAATCCGATTTATAAATACGCTTCCAGCTCAGCCTCGCTCTCCAGCAGCACCGCGCGTGCTTTCGATCCATCGAACGGCCCGACGATTCCCGCCATCTCAAGTTCATCCACAATCCGCGCGGCACGGGAATAACCGACTTTCAGCCGACGCTGCAACAGCGACACGGAGCCCTGCTGATGGCGAACCACCAGATGCGCCGCTTCATCGAAAAGATCATCGCGGACATCGCTGACGGTGCCGCCGCCACGTTTGTTTTTCTCGGCGACCGATGGGAGCATGAAGGGACGGGAATATCCCTGTTGATTTCCGATATGATCGCAGAGGAGTTCAACTTCCTCGGTGGAGATAAACGCGTTTTGAAGCCTGAGCGGTTTTGGCTGGCCGCCGGGGAGATACAGCATGTCGCCGTTGCCGAGAAGCTGTTCCGCGCCGTTCATATCCAGGATTGTCCGCGAGTCGATTTTGCTGGCGACCTGATAGGCGATGCGCGCCGGAAAATTCGCCTTGATCACGCCGGTGATAACATCCACCGACGGACGCTGCGTTGCGACGATCAGATGAATTCCGATTGCGCGGGCAAGCTGCGCCAGTCGGGCAATCGGTTCCTCGACTTCCTTCGCGGCCGTGATCATAAGATCCGCCAGCTCGTCCAGGATCAGCACGATGTACGGCAGCTTTATATGATCGAAATCGGCGGCGTCGCGATATTTCCCCTCGCTTACCTTCGTATTATAATCGAAGATATTTCGCTGTCCCACCTTCGCCAGAATATCATAACGACGATCCATTTCCATCTCAAGCGATTTCAGCGCAAGCACCGCGTTCTGCGGCTGCGTGATAATCTCCTCGTCGATATCGGGGCAGCGCGCCAGAAAATGATCACGAAGCGCTTTGTACTGCGACAGTTCGATTTTCTTCGGATCGATGATCACGAATTTCAAATCGCGCGGGTGCATTTTGTAGAGGAGCGATGCGAGAATCGAATTGATGCCGACCGATTTTCCCGAGCCGGTTGCGCCGGCGATCAGAAGATGCGGCATCTTCGTAAGATCATCACAGAAGACTTCACCGACCGTTGTTTTGCCGAGCGCAAGCGGGAGCCGCACTTCCGCCTCGCGGAATTTCGTGGTGTTGAGGACCGAGCGGATGCGGACCATCGCCGGTTTGTGATTCGGAATCTCCACGCCGACGGTTCCCTTGCCGGGGATCGGCGCGATAATGCGGATGCCGCGGGCCTTCAACGCCAGCGCGATATCATCGGCCAGCGATTCGATCTGCGCGATCTTGATGCCGGCAGCCGGAACAAATTCGTACAGCGTTACCACGGGGCCGGGCGTGACCGTAAGATTTTCGATCTGAATATTGAACGTGCTCAATTTTTCCTGAAGAATCCGGCCGTTCTCCTTCAGCTCTTCATCGTTCACATCCTCCTGTTCCTTTTGCGGAACAAGCAGTTCGATCGATGGCGGCACGTAGCGGATATCCTCATCGCGCAGTTTTTCAATCAGGCGGCCGCCGCGCGCGGTTTCCTCATCAGCGTCGGTCTTCTCCTCCTGCACATTCAGGATCAGCGTCGCCGTCGGATAGTTCGGCGGCGGCGGGGGAGGGGGGGAGTTGTGGAGAATCTGCACCCCCTGTGTGCGATTCT
>JBDSJW010000024.1:0-2860 GCA_039917235.1 Kapaibacterium sp. (SeqCode)
GACGGCGGCAAACCCCACGAAGTAGAGAAGGCCGGAGCGCTCCCTGACAACGCGCGCGGCGCCCGCCACCAGGGGAATCATCAGGAGCAGTCCCCACCTGCCATGCTCCAGAAAATCGTTGTGGGCGGCGCGGATAAGCATGTTCACGTAGATATGCCCCGTCCCCCAGAACCCGGAACTCCCCTGCCATAATTTCTGCCGTAATGTCGCCGGAGCAAGCTGCCCGAACCGGATAAGCGAGAAGATGATCCACGGAGCGCAGATGGCGGCGATCGTTGCCATTCCCAATATCGGAACCCTGCGGTCGCGGAGGATTTCCCGCGCTACCTTGAACGCCACCAGCACCAGCCCCTCCGGGCGCGCCAGCACGATCAGCCCCAGTATCCACCAGCCATCCCCCTTCCGTTCCTCGATCAGCACGAACAGAAGAATCAGCCCGATAAACATATTCGTCTCCAGCCCCCATGTCCCATTCTCCGAGAGAAAGTACATAAGCGCCCCCGCCCCCACCGCCGCCACGATGGCGGAACAACGTTCCTCCAGCAGCAGATAGAAGCAGATGCCGGAACAGAGAACCGCGAAACATCCCGTGATGATCGACGCCCGCAACGGGTCGCCGGCCACCAGAGCGATGATGGTGATCACCACCGTGTTCAGCACCGATGTGCTGGCGTTGTAGTCCTCACCGGGATTGAACGTCCACCCTCTGCCGTGGAGGATATTATCCACGTAGCGGAGCACGATAAAGCTGTCGTCGATGCCGAACTGACGGAACTTGATGAAGAAGCAGAGGGCGAGTATCGAGAGGAGCGTGAACGCGATGGAGCGGTTCCGGACGCGTTCTGCCTGATTGAATATTTTTGGAGGGCTTTCGATGAAGATCAATACTGCCGTCCGGCGGCCCATTCCTCGAAGGGGATCGGCGCGCCGGTCTCCAGGTAGGATACAAGGGAATCGAGCGACCAGTTCCAGCCCAGATCAAGATCGTCGGCATCCTGGCACGCCACGTTTGCGTGCTCCACGCGGATTTCCGCCGCCTCATCGCCGGCTGGCCGGATATCAACCATCACATAACTTCCGGGGGCGTAGTCCGGCTGCTCCCAGGTAAACTTGAGATGGCTCCCCGGGATCACCTCCAGAAATTCCCCCTGATCGCCATCGCCGTTGCTGTATCGTCCCCCGATGCTGAGATCGTGGAGGGTATCCTCGGAGAACCATGCGGACATCTTCACCGGGTCCGCCCAGGCATCCCAGACGATCGCCGCGGGGACGTGGACCATCCTCGAAACGATCACAGCGTGAAAATGTCCGCTGTCGATATGCTGTTCTCCTTCTCCGTTCATCGCGATTGCTCCATTGGGATTTGCACGAAGATAACTGATATGTGTGTATCGCGGTTGTTTACACGTTGCTGTCTGTCGGGGGCGGTTTGAAACCGCCCCCGACGAGATTGTGCCGTGATCATCCTATGTGCCGCGCGGCACAATCCCCCGGCCTTTCGTAAGTTCATCGTTCAATACAAACAATCAATCGCTTTACTTTCTCTCGTTATGGCTGATCAGATGCACTCGTCCGTCGCGGAGCCGGCTCAACTTCAGCGGACCGCACTTTATGATGTTCACGTCGCGCTTGGCGCGAAGATCGTCCCGTTCGCCGGGTTCGAAATGCCGGTTCTCTACAAAGGGATCATCGCCGAGCATACCGCCGTCCGCGAGCGGGTCGGCATCTTCGATGTCTCCCACATGGGGGAGGTCACGGTGAAAGGCCCGCGCGCCCTGGATTTCATCCAGAAGATCACCATCAATGATGCCTCGGTTCTGACCGATGGCGGCGCGCAGTACAGCGCGATGTGCCTCCCGAACGGCGGCATCATCGACGATCTCCTGGTCTATCGTCGCGCCGAGAACGATTATCTGCTGGTGATCAACGCCTCGAACATCGGGAAGGACTTCGCCTGGATGGAGGAGAACGCCATCGACGGCGCCGAGCTGCGGAACGTCTCCGACGATTATTCCCTCCTCGCCGTGCAGGGGCCGAAGGCGATTGAGACGCTTAAGAAGCTGACCGATACCGATCTGGACGCCATCGAGTACTATCATTTCGTTGACGGCAAGGTGGCCGGCATCGATGCCATCATCTCCCGTACCGGCTACACCGGCGAAGTCGGCTTCGAGCTTTATCTGTCGAGCGAGAAGGAGCCAAGCGAGACGGTATGGAACGCCGTGATGGAGGCTGGCGCGGAGTTCGGCATCGAGCCGACCGGCCTGGGGGCGCGCGACACGCTTCGCCTGGAGATGGCCTACTGTCTCTACGGCAACGACATCGACGAGACGACAAACCCGATCGAGGCGGGACTTGGCTGGATCACCAAGGCGAACAAGGGGGAGTTCAACGGAAAGGATGCGATCGTCGCCGTGAAGGAGGCGAAGCCACCGCGGAAGCTGGTCGGGTTTGAGATGAACGAGCGGGCGGTTCCGCGCGGTCACTACAAGATCGCGGCGGAGGGGAGGGAGATCGGTGAAGTGACGAGCGGCACATCCTCCCCGACGCTCGGCAAGGGGATCGGCATGGGATATGTCGAGAGCGCCTACTCGAAGCCCGGCACCGCGATCAGCATTATCATCCGCGACAAGGAAGTCCCGGCAACGGTGGTGAAGCCGCCGTTTGTTAAGAAATAGCTGTAGGGGGACGTTTCAAACAGGGGACGTTTGAAACATCCCCCTACAACACTGACCAGTCCCCCTACATTATCGCGAATGGCTCAATCAACGACACCTTCGGTCATACGGCGCGCCGCCGGGGCGGTCCTCTTCGCGGTTGTGTTCTGGGCGATCGTCTCCCTCTCCGATCAGTTCAACAC
>JBDSJW010000025.1:0-22148 GCA_039917235.1 Kapaibacterium sp. (SeqCode)
TTATCAGACTGTTGAAGGACGTCATCCGCTGCGTTGTCCTTCACCATTCGCTCACTGAGGCGTCCGGGAGGACGCCTCATTCGCTTAGGCTCGGCCGCCTTGCGGCTGATCGTCCTTGAACAGTCTAACAGGAATTGAAGGACGTCATCCGCTGCGTTGTCCTTCACCGGTCGCTCAGGCTCGGCCGCGTTGCGGCTGATCGTCCCTGAGCCGTATGAGCATCGGAAGCAATCCAATGGCCTGTTAAGTGACCGTAAAGTGTATGCGCGTAATTGCCCCCGATCTGTTAACAACCCCGATGATTTCATTCACCCCATGGAACGTCGGCTTGTTGATCGGCGGCGTATCGCGCGGGGAGGAAATCATATTCCACCGGCGTGAAAGAAGAGCCGCCACCATGGCTGACCAGCTTCAGGCCCGGAAGGAGGGCTTAATGCAGGTGTCGGGTCATCAGTGACATGATGGCGTGGCGGCTCTCCTCCCGGGCATTGTTTTCGATGCGGAACTGGCGGCTGTCACGTCCTCGGGCGGACCGGCGATACTTTGGAAGGATATCGTCGGGCGGCTTTCAGTCAGGGGTGATGTTCCACGCGCCTGTCGCGACATCACGTGGAACGTCCCGTCGGCGGAACGTAGGGAATCAGGGCGTCCAGAGCGCTCAACCCGGGGACGTGGCGTCGCGATATTCCGGTCGTGCGCCGGATGCATCCGTATTACCGCTTCAGCCCGCTTTTCCAGCCTGCGGCGTGTCACCACCTGTCATCTCTTCAATTCCCTTCCTGAGCGTCGGAAGCATATATTTGCGCCACCCGGTTCATCTTTACTTTTTGCAGTACGGCAACTTCCGTCCTCCCGGGATTTCGGGGGGCGCCCGGGCCAGTCCGTGCAATTCCGACATGTCTATGAACAACGAACAGAAGATCATCGAGGCGATCAAGGCCGGTGATGTGGAGCAGGTGAAGAGCCTGATCGAAATCGACATCTTTCTTGCCGATGCAACCGGGCCGGATGGGATATCGGCGCTGCTGACGGCGCTTTATCACGACCAGGAGAGGATTGCCGAAATCATTCTGGCGAGCGCTCCCACGCTGACGATTCACGAGGCCGCGGCGGCCGGGCTGAAGGACCAGGTGGAGAGCCATCTCGCCGATCTGCCCGAGGCGGTTGCCAGCGTTTCGCACGATGGCTGGACGCCGCTTCATCTCGCCGTCTATTTCAACCGGAATGCCGTGGCGGAATTGCTGATAGCGCGCGGCGCCGATGTCAACGCCATCTCCCGCAACTCTCTCGGCGTTACGCCGCTCCATTCGGCGCTCGCCAACCGGAACAGCCGGCTTGGCATGCTTCTCCTCAGGAAAGGGGCCGATCCCTCCGAGAAGCAGTCGGGCGTCGGCTATACGCCGCTTCATTATGCCGCCGCCAACGGCATGGCCGATATCGTCGGCGTCCTCCTGGAACGTGAGGTTGATGTGGCCGCCGAGACCGACGATGGGCGCACCGCGCTGGCGATCGCGCGCGAGAAGGGGGAAAAGGCGGTGGTGGCGCTGCTGGAGAATCACGGCGCCGGCAACGGCTGACCGGGACGGGGAACGGCTGTGCCGTTGAAGATTTCATATTGGCCGGATGATGCTCCTGTTCCGCATCATCCGGCCTTTTCGTTGTCGGCGGGATAGGGGAGGGGGATTCGGAGGGGATATCGTCGAAATGGCTTGACCGGCGGGTGGGTCCTGGATGAGTTTCAGCGCGAATCACGATCCGGCTTCATAGCTCAGGTCTGCTGGTCGTTGCGGGCCAAACCAATCGATATACCCAATGAATTGCTTATCAGCATCCCTTTTTTCGATCCTCCTCGCGCTGATTTCCGGCCATCCTCTCCACGCTCAGATCTCCGATGATGATCCCGTCGCTTCCGGGGAATCGGTTCTGGCCGGCGTGGACCGGATCGGGATCTATGCGGGCGTCAACGCCGGGCTTCAGTTAATCGAGGCGAAGGTGCTGCCGCTGCCGCCGGGGGGAAGTGCGCCGGTGAACACCCCCGCTGGGATCTCCGGCGCGTTCGGCATCGTCTATTCCCGTCCGATGCCGAACTTCTTTGTCACCAGGCTCCCCGCCGTTACCGATCCCGGCGATACCGCGCGCCTCTACCGGAAGCTTACCACGTTCCAGGTCCGACTGCTCTACAACCGCATCTACGGCTCCTCCGAAATCGCCGGAGAATATCCGCGCGCCGGGAGCGATGAGAATGTTCCGGTGCTGCAGACCGTTCGTTCCGCGATCGATATCGTGGCGGCGGAGCCGGCGCTGCTGTTCGATCTGGCGCCGATGGGGGAGCGGGCCAGCCCGATGATCTCGCTCGGCGTGTCACTTGGGCATATCAACGCGGTTGGGCTTAACTCCGAGCTGACGCCGACGGGTCCGGGCGCTGACACGGTTATGCTCAAGCCGGATGTCACCCGCCATTTCACCGTTACCAGAACGTTCTACGCCGCGCTTCTGCTGGGGGGCGGGGGGCGCATCAATCTGGGGGGGGCGGGGGCGCCCGTCCTTGTTCCACAACTTGAGTTGATGATTCCGTTGACATCGATCGCGACCGAAGCCGGCTGGCTGCCACTGGGAATCAGGCTGGGACTGGGATTCCATTATCCGCTGTGATAGCGGCCGCGCCGCGCGATCGGCATCGATATCATCCAATAGAAAACGCCCGGCGGGATCTTCGATAAAATCCCGGCCGGACGTTGTTGTTGTTCGCGGTTTCCGGTAGCGGGGAATGATCCCCCAAGGGCTACCGGACTACCTGAAGCGTGACCGTCTGCGTCCGATCTCCGGCGTGGAGTCGGCAGAAGTAGGCTCCGGCCGGAAGATTTCCGATTGGGAAGAGATGATCTCCCGCCGTCATCATGCCATCGACGATATCCATTACCTCGTTGCCGATCGCGTCGTAGATCTTCAGCGAAATCCTTCCGCCGGCCGGCAGTCGCAGCCGCACCGATCCGTTCGGGTTGGCGGGGTTCGGGTAGACATCGAACGCAAACCCGGCTCCGGTTTCCCCGCTGACGGCGTCAACGGCGTCGGTGTTGAAGTGCCAGATATCGCTCCACGGCCCATCCCCTCCCGCGTTCGCGCCACGTACCCGCCAGTAATAGTAGTCCAGCCTGGACTTGACCATCACCGCCAGCGTGGTTCCCGCAACCGATGTATCCAGAGTCATTGCCGAGAAATCGGGGCTCCCCGAGAGCTGCACCCCGTATGAGGTGGCGGCGGGAATGCCGGTCCAGCTCAGGATTGGCGTGACGCCAACTCCGGTGGCGTTGTTCGGAGGCGAGGAGAGAACGATTGTCGCCGGAGGAAGGACGAGGGTCTGTTTTGTCTGGAAGTTCCAGGTTGCGCTTCGCGGGCCGGGACCGGCCGCATTGCTCCCCTGAACGCGCCAGTAATACCGCGTCCCCTTTGCCAGCCCGGCAAGCGCAAAC
The DNA here is from genome assembly GCA_039917235.1 of Kapaibacterium sp. (SeqCode). Classification (GTDB taxonomy): domain Bacteria; phylum Bacteroidota; class Ignavibacteria; order OLB7; family OLB7; genus JAFDZV01. The sequence continues at coordinate 3,471 of JBDSJW010000025.1, forward strand.
GATGCCCTGGTTACCACGGAATCGATCATCATCGACGAAAAATTGGCGGATGCGGAGAGCTGTACGCCGTACGATGTTGCCCCTGGATCGGCGGTCCAGGTAAGAGTTGTCGCCTGATCAATTTCCGTCGCGTTGTCGGCGGGGGAAACCAGCGCGATCATGGCGGGGGGGGTAAGCGATGTGGCGGTCGTAAAGCTCCATGAATCGCTCCAGGGAGCGGAGCCGCCGGCGTTGGAGCCCTGAACACGCCAGTAATAGCGGGTGTTGGCGACCAGGCCGGTAAATATCTCCATCGTCCCGGTCACCCCGGCTGAATCGAGAACCGGCGCGCTGAAATCGGCGTTCTTCGACATCTGAACGCGATATGATGTAGCGCCGGCAACGCCGTTCCACACAAGTCGATAAGCAAGCGCAACGCCCGCCGAATCGTTTGCCGGTGAGAGAAGCGTGGTTGCCACGGGAGGAGGAACAATCGTGGTAAAGCTCCAGACCTGGCTCCATGTTCCGGTCCCGTAATCGTTGCCGGAGAGGACGCGCCAGTAGTATCTGGTCCCGGTGGCGAGCTTCGAGAAGGCGATCGTCCCGGCGGCCACGTTCCCCGAATCAAGCAGCTTCGTGGAGAAGTCGGCCGATGCCGAAAGCTGCACGCGATAACTGGTCGCCAGCGCCGTGCTGTTCCATGCAAGCAAGCCGGCCACGGGGACGCCCGATGAATCGTTGGCCGGTGAAACGAGCGTGGACGCGGACGGGAGCGCCTGTGTTTTCCAGAAGCGGACAAGATCGCGGAGCGCCTCCGGTTTGTTCATCGGCGTTGGGTTGATCGGGGCGGTTGCGGAGCCGTTGGTGCCGTGGCAGGAGGCGCACGTCCTGATCTCCCCCGGCTGGAAGGTTAGCCAGTAGCGTTCGCGCACCACCGCGGTGCCGCCGTTATCGGTAAGCGCCCAGGTCATGGCATGCCGTGCCGGGACAAATGCCGCCATCGAGCCATCGTTCCCAAGCTTTACGCTTCCGCCTGGGCCGTTCGGGTTGGGTGGGTTGACGGCGGCCGGATCGTGCAGCGTCTGCGCCAGCACACGCCGCCCCGGGTCCGGCGTTGCGTTGGGGGAGGTCTTTCCCATGCCGCGGACCATATCGCCCTGATAGAGTTTGAGGGCGGTGATATCGTAGATCTTTCCCGTGGCACCGGCGGACTGCGTGGTGGTGCCGGGGATTCTCAGATAGAACGGCTGCTGATGATCCGCCGCGTCGCGATGCGTCACGTTCCGGCTGACGATCACCGCAAGGTTCCTGCTCCGCAGATAGTTCTGGAATTTGACCGGATCGACCCCCTCCTCGCTGAACACCGATTGCTCGGGCGTATCAAGCTGCGGAACGCGACGGGTCGGCTTGGTCCGCGCGCGCACTTCCACCGGGTCCAGCTCCCACATCGTCCCGGAAAAGGAGACCAGCACATTGGGATCCCAGTAGGTAAGCGTCTTGGTGATGCCGGCGGTCAGGTTCTGATCGGGAACCCAGTAGCTCCCGGAGACCTTCAGCGTCTTGAGGCGATACGTGTAGCGGGAGACCGGGTTGGCGCGGGTTCCGGTGTTGCTGTCCAGATGCGTTTCCGGCGAATGGACCGCCAGCAGTTTTCCATCGGCGGTCGGGAGCGGGTTGCGGAAAAACCCGGTGTGCGTCGGGTTGGGGTTGCCGCCCGGGGGGGTGAATGTGGCCGTGATTTTCGGCGTGATGTAGCCCAGGGTCATCTTGTCGGGATCGAGCGTGGGAGCCCCCTGAAGGGTGATAAGCTCTCCGCCTCCGTGCGTGCCGCTCTGGTTGGCGTCCACGCCGTAGTAGAGCCCCGCGTGCGCCGGGTCCTCCTTCACATCGATCATATTGGTGATGGAGTTCTGGTTGGTCCGTCCCGATGTCGGCCCGTTGAAATTCGTCACCTGTGGATCATCAGTAACCGAGTGCGGGAACACCTGGCGAAGCTCGTGCCGGCCAAGATGATTGATTGTCTCCGCCTCCGTCCCATCCTCGTTGATCTGCCACGGGATAAAGATGTTGAACTCGAACCCCTGCATGTTGGTGCCGGCCAGCAGATCGGTCCGTTGCGCGCGTGGCTCCGGGAACGATTCGGTCCTGACGCCGAAAAGCTCCTGCGCGTTGGCTGATTCATCGGCGTAGTTGAATGTGCCGAAATGGCCGTTGGCCACCGCGTCGGCGTCGGCATTCTCATCGCGCTGGAGATGATCCCAGCGGACGAAGAGAAGGCGGCCGTAGCTGTCGATGATGGGGGAGAATGCGCCGGAGGGATCGTGATCAAGCTGGAAAAGATCGCCGGTCGCCGGGTCTAACGACCAGAGGCCGGAGACGGTCGGGGCCTGTCTGTACTCATCAAGGCCGGGATAGAGATGCCGTTCTCCCGTGCGCGTTCTATCGCTCGTGAAGATGACCCGCTCATCCGTTCCGTAGATCGGGCTGACGTTGTTGTAGTTGGCGGGCTGGTTCGCGACCTTGGTGATCACCGGGGTTTCCGTCTTGCCGAGCCCCGTGATCTCGTAGATCTGCCAGTAATATTGCGATACCGCCCCCTGGCTCGCCGGCCCGCCGATCACCATGCTGAAGATCGCCTTGGTGCCGCTCCAGTGAACCGATGGCTCCCGCACCGCGATGGCGTTTGCCCCCTGAAGCCCCGAGGCCACGCCGTAGCCGGCCGTCAGCGTCAGGTTCTTCGATGTTCCGTCGGGATACCGTATCCAGAGGTCGCCGCCGCGCGGTGCGGCGGCCATCTCCCCCCGGTGATTGGCGAATGTGGAGCCGACGACCGCGCTGTCGCTCGGCGTGGGAACCTGGGTGACGAAGAGAATGGGGTTTTGCAGCGTCTGCCCGGCCGCGGAGATGTGGGCGCAGACAAGCGCGATAAGCGCCAGCGCGGGACTGATAGTGAAACGCTTCTTCATGGATACCTCGTTCGGTCGATGTGCTGTTCTGGATGAAAAGTTGCCGCCATCACCACTGGTCCCTCACCACATCACCCCATTGCTCCACGCGGAGCCGGATCGTTCCTGAGATTTGGAAATCGATATATCACTTTTTCTCTCCCCGCATGTACTCTGCACGGCGGCATGCCGCCGAGGAAACGCCGCTGCGATTGAGAAAAAAGGGGAAGGGAAATGTTCGATCGATCTGAATCTCGTCGGCTGTTCAACAACGTCGGGGATGACGCCGTCGGGGGGACGTTTCAAACGTCTCCAAAAGCCTGCTCGGGAATTCACCTGGGGGATAGGATGTGAGGGTGTGACACGGGACCGATCCGTTAGTTACGGTTGAATCCCGATGAAGTGGACGTGATGATTCCCCCGCCCGGACCCGTTCCGCGATGAGCATATGAAGCGTTTTCCCATCATTGCCCCCGCCGCCAAACTTCGTATGTTCAATCAGCTATAATGAATCTTCTCGACCGGGGAACGGCATCGGTTGCCGGCCTCCCCGTCGAGGCCCTTCAGGGGGATTGGATACGAGTTTTTAACGCTGGGAATGAACATGGCTGATCCTCAGGAATATCAGGTTACGGCGCGCAAATGGCGACCCTACGAGTTCGCGTCGGTTGTCGGGCAGGAGCATGTAACGCAGACGATCAAGAACGCGATCAAGAGCGGGCGGCTGCATCACGCATATATCTTCAGCGGGCCTCGTGGCGTGGGGAAGACAACCACCGCCCGCATCCTGGCGAAGGCGCTCAACTGCACCAATCTTGGCCCGGACTTCGAGCCGTGCGGCGTCTGCAATTCCTGCCGGGATATTACCGAGGGGCGATCGCTGGATGTGGTGGAGATCGACGGTGCCTCCAACAACTCCGTGGAGGATATCAGGAAGCTGCGCGATAACGCGAAGTATCCGCCGATCGGCGGGATGTACAAGCTCTATATCATCGACGAAGTCCACATGCTCTCCACCTCGGCGTTCAACGCGCTGCTGAAGACGCTGGAGGAGCCGCCGAAGCATCTGGTCTTTGTCTTTGCCACCACCGAGCCGCACAAGGTTCCGGCAACCATTCTCTCCCGCTGCCAGCGTTTCGATTTCCGGCGGATGCAGATCAGCGATATCGTCGGCCGGCTGGCGTATATCGCCAGGGAGGAGGGGATGAACGTGGAGGAGGACGCGCTGGTGGTGATCGCGAAGAAGGGGGATGGCTCCATGCGTGACTCGCAGTCGATCTTCGATCAGGTCACATCCTTCTGCGGAACCACCATCACGTATGAGCAGGCGAACGACGCGCTGAACATCATCGACCAGGGATTCTTCTTCCGCGTCACCGACATGATCCGGGGGCAGGACACGGCGGAGGCGTTCGCGATTGTCGAGCATATCATGCGCGTCGGCTACGATATTCAGGAGTTCCTGATAGGGCTGGCGGAGCATTTCAGGAACTTCCTCAGCGTGATCACCACCGGCTCCCCCCGGTTGATCGAGGCGGCAAAGATGTACCTGGACCGCTACGAGGCGGAGGGGCGCGAGATGGAGGAGGGGGATCTGATCCGCGCGCTTCACCTTACGCTCTCCACGCAGCAGGCAATCCGCACATCATCGCAACCACGGCTCAGGCTGGAGCTTGCCCTGATCCAGCTTGCCGTGATGGATTCCACCGTGAAGCTTGCCGAGCTTCTTGGGAAGATCGACCGGATGCCCGATGGTCCCGGCGGGGGGGGCGCCACTCTTCCGGTCGCGGCGCCGTCGAAGTCGGTGGTCGCGGCGGTGAACGAGCCGGAACGGAATTATGCCGCCGCAACCACGGCTCCGGCACCACAGACCGGGACGCAGGGGAGGAGCACCGGGATAAAGGACTTCGCCAGTTTCCCGACCACGGCTCCAACTCCCGCGCGCGCGCCGATCCATGCCGGTGAACGTGCCGTGACCATTACCGCCAGTCGTTCAGTGGGAGGGGTGACCACAATCGAGGAGGAGCTTCCGGCGGGCCGCTCCAACGGTGACGACGGTCGTAATGGTGACGGGGTTGCCGTTCCATCGCTGCGCGATATCCAGCGGAGGTGGCCGGAGTTCCTGGAGTTCTGCAACGACAAGATGGGGCTGGTGACCGCGCTGAAATCGACGCGACCGGAGGAGAAGTCCGGCAGCACCATCCGGCTCTACGTTGAAAACGAATTCCAGATGTCGGTGATCAACCGGAACAGGGAAGTTCTCACCGAGAAGCTCGGCAGCTTCTTCAAGGCCGCGATTCATGTGGAAGGGGTGCTTGGCGCTCCCCCCGCGCAGATCGCCCCCGACCCCGGGTCGCGCTCCGGGACGGCTGTGGCTCAGGGAGATCATCCCTTTATCAGAGGGCTTGCCGAGGTTCTGGAAGCCAGCCTGATCTAACCCTCTCACCGCTGAAGCCAGACATTGCCGGAAGGCCCTTTCATGAGGGCCTTCTTCGTTTCATGGATGAAGCCTCCACCCGACCAATACCCCCGCGCGCCACACCATCACCCCCGGATAAAAAGCCTGTAGTAGAACTTTAAGAGGGTGAGAACTATCGCCCATGCGTTGATGGCTTGTCCCCCATGCCGCAAGCATTTGGCGCAGCGACGATGAAACAGTAGCTGAGGCAGTGACCGTCGGGGATTCACCTCACCCATAGGTTTAGGGCTAATTCGGGGGAAGAGAAGGGGAAAACCGCCTTGCTGAAAATATTTTCAGTATCTCCCCGTGCGGCTGTGAACAAGAGATAACGCACATACGGATTTGTCAATTCGGCGAAAATTTGCTCAAATCGCGTTTTCCTCGAAATCGAAGCAATTTCAAAGAAGAAGTTGGAACGCTCCGGCGGAGAAGTGGTGGCAAAACCTAATTTGTGGCTGTCAGTGGGGAAAAGTGGGGAATAATGTCGCACGCTCCCACAAAGTGAAGTGAACTATGTCATTCTTTAAAGGACGGGAGATATACTCGGTCGACACGAAGGGTCGCGTGAACCTCCCGGCGAAGATGAGGAAGAACCTCGCGCCGGAAGCCAACGATACCTTTGTGATCACCCGCGGGCCGGATGACGACCCGTGTATCTATGCCTATCCTCTGGATGAATGGAAGAAGTTCGAGGAGAACTTGAAGCAGCTCAATCAGTTCAACGAGCAGGAGCGGTTCTTCCTTCGGACGCTCCTCTACTGGGCCGATGAGATCGTGCTCGATAAACAGTTTCGCATCTCGGTGCCGAAGTCGCTCCTCGACTTCACGAAGATTGGAAAGGAAGCGCTTATCCTCGGCGCGATGGATCATATAGAGATATGGGATCCGCAGATCTTTGAAAACTACCTGAGCAAGAAGACCGAGTCCTACGCGGTGGTCGCGGAATCGGTCATGGGCATTCGGAAGGTTTGATCATGGACGAACGCGCCGGGGGAATCGCCCCCACGTACCACGTCCCGGTGATGCTCCCGGAGGTGCTCTCCGCGCTGGCCGTGGACCCGAACGGTGACTATGCCGATGGAACTCTCGGCGGCGGCGGTCATGCGTCGGCCATCCTCGATCTGATTCGCGGCTCCGGACATCTCTACGCGTTCGATGCCGATCCCGGGGCGATCGCCAACGCATCGGTTCGCTTCGGCGACGATCTCGGAATCAGGATTATCGTCAGGCAGGCGTACTTCACCGAAGCGTGTGAAATGCTCGCCGCCGAGGGGATCAGGCTTGCCGGCGTCCTTCTCGATCTCGGTGTTTCCAGTCGCCAGCTCGACTCCGATCAGATCGGCCTGAGCTACCGCCAGGAGATGCCGCTGGATACGCGCTTCGATGCAACGGCGCGCCCCCGCTCCGCCGCCGATATCGTCAACGATGATTCGCCGGAGAAGATCGCGACGCTGCTGCGGCAGTACGGCGAGGAGCCGGCGGCGTGGAAGATCGCCCAGGCGATCGCCAGAGGCCGAAGCGGCCGCAGGCTGGCAACCACGACCGATCTTCGCGAGGTGATCGAGTCGGTGATCCCAGGACACTTCCTGATCAAGACCCTTTCGCGGGTGTTCCAGGCGCTCCGCATCGCCGTCAACGACGAGCTTGGAGAGCTGGAACGGGGACTGGACGGGTTTATCCCCCTCCTCCGCTCAGGTGGCCGGTTTGCGGTTCTGACCTATCACTCGCTGGAGGACAGAATCGTGAAGGACAAGTTCCGCGATGAGGAACGCTCCTGCGTCTGCCCGCCGGAATTCCCCCTCTGCCGGTGCGACAAGGTTCAGCGATTGAAAACGCTCAACCGGAAGCCGGCTCTCCCAACCGCTGAGGAGATCGAGCGTAACCCCAGGGCAAGGAGCGCAAAGCTCAGGGTGGCCGAGAGGGTGGAGGGCGCGGTAAAGCACAATCTGTAGATCTGATAACAGGCAGGGCTCCGACCGACGGGCCAGCGGCCCATAACATGTCAACTCATGGCTCTGACGGAACCGACACTTCAAACTCCGCGCACCGGCGCTCCCCGTACCAGACCGGGAGCCGATCGCGCGCGGGAGACCCCCCCCGAAAGCGCGGGAACGGGAAGCGTTGTCCGTCCGTTCTTCCGCCGCTGGATGGCGGCAATGTTGCTGATGGTGGCCTCCGTGCTGGCGGTCCTTTATATCTCGAACGCGATAGCGGTGGATGACCTTCTCACCGATATCGCCTCGCTGGAACATGATCGCGATCAGGCACGGTCCGGCAACGAGAAGCTCCGGGCAGAGCTCCTCAAGTTGATGGCCGTCGATCGGATCACTTCCCTGGCCTCCGCGCGGTTCGGGCTGACACAGCCGGCGGAGCCTCCGCTGATGATCGGCGACATGGTGAAGAGCGGAGCGGACACCGCGGCGGCGGCCGCCAGATAGAAGATGATGTGATGGGATTTCGTGTGATGGGGAGAGTGATCAACAGGTCCGCTTTGGCCTCCTACAGTATCGGTATAACTCTCAGTGAAATAGCAGATGCTCGCGATAGATAACGATACCGTGGCAACGCGACGACGCCCCCATCGGGATGCGCGGCGGATCTATCTCCTTGGTGGAGGAATCCTCCTCGGCCTGATGGTGATTGGCGGACGCCTTGTGCAGATCCAGGCGGTACGAGGGGATCTCTACGCCGAACAGGCGCGGCGCCAGTACGAGTCGAAGGTGGTGAAGCAGGCGGAACGGGGCTTTATCAAGGATCGGAATGGAAATCTCCTGGCGACCAACGGTGTAAGTACATCGTTCGCGGCGGACCCAAGGCATATCGAAAACCCGAAGAAGGTGGCGCAGGCATTCGCGCAGGCGCTCGGCGAGCCGTATCAGAGCTTCTATCAGAAGATCTCCAACCGGACCACATCGTTCGTCTGGCTTCGGCGGAAGGTGAGTGGCACGGCACGGGAGGCGCTGAGGAATATCGAGGATGATGGGCTGATCAAGCTGGATGAGCCGCTCCGGCATTTTGAATATGATTCGCTTGGCTCGCAGGCAATCGGCGCGACCGATATCGATAACAACGGGCTGAACGGCATCGAGCTCTTTTACAACCAGCAGCTTCACGGCACCGACGGCTATATCGTGATGCAGCGCGACGCCCGCGGTCGCCGCCGTCCCGATGTGGACCTGCCGCAGTCGCAGCCGGAACATGGCGATGGCCTGGAGCTGACGCTCGATATCAACATCCAGTCGATTGTCGAGGATGAGCTGAAAAAGGGGATAGCCCGTTCGGGGGCGGTGTCGGGGACGGCGATTGTGCTCGATCCGAAAACCGGCGAGATACTCTCGATGGCGAGCTATCCCACCTACAACCCGAACGACCTTCGGGATGCCAGCCAGTCGGCGATCCGCGTCCGCGCGATCACCGATATGTACGAGCCCGGCTCCACAATGAAGCTGGTGACCGCGGCGGCGGCGCTCGAAGAGAAACTGGTGTCGCCGGAGGAGCGGATTGACGGTGAGGGGGGGACGTTTATGCTGGCAAGCCATGCGATTCATGATGACCATCCGGGAACCATGATGACGTTCCGGGAAGCGGTGGAGCACTCCAGCAACATCGTCTTCACCAAGATCGCGACGCGGATAGCCCCTCCCCGCTTCTATAAGTATGTGCGGGATTTCGGTTTCGGCATTGTCTCCGGGATCGATCTTCCGGGTGAGGCCCGCGGCGATGTAAAGAAGCCGACGGAGTTCAGGGATGGAACGCAGGCGTTTATGGCGTTCGGCTATCAGCTCGCGGTAACGCCGCTCCAGCTTGCCTGTGCATATGGCGCGGTTGCCAACGGCGGGGTGATGATGAAGCCGCATCTGCTGAAACGTCGTCTGGATCGCGATGGCGGGGTGATCGAGGAGATTCAGCCGCAGGAGATTCGCCGGGTGGTCAGCAAATCGACCGCCGATACGCTCCGCTCGCTCCTCACCGATGTGGTGGAGAACGGGACGGGAAAGGAGGCGCGCATCGCCGGGCTGAAGGTGGCGGGGAAGACCGGCACGGCGCAGCAGCTCTCCGGCGGCGAGTACAGCAAGGAGAAGTACAACGCATCGTTCGTAGGATTCTTTCCGGCCGATGATCCCAGGATAACGCTCCTGGTGCTGCTGGATGCTCCCAGCAACGGCTACTACGGCGGTCAGGTAGCAGCGCCGATCTTCAGGGAGATAGCCCGCAGAATCGCCGGCGTGGGCGTTCCCGATGAGAGTCCCTCCCCCTCCTACGGAAGCGGCGAGATCAAGCATGTGGCAAACGCCGGACGGCTCCATCTTCCCGATCTCCGCGGTATCGACGCGGAAGCGGCAAAGGCAATCGGGATGAAGTTCGGGTATCGGGTGATGGCGCGGGGGAATGGAAAAATGGTGACGCGGCAGGAGCCGGCTCCGGGAACGCTGGTGGAGGCGCATGGCGTGATAACGCTGACTACGGCCGCGCCGGAGGAGATGCGGGTGATGCCCGATCTCCGGGGGATGTCTCTCCGCCGGGCGCTCAATCTCCTGAATGCCTGCCATATCAGGCCGCAGATCAACGGAACCGGCGGCACGGTCCGCGGGCAATCCCCGGCACCGAACGCGCCGCTCCCGAACGGCGCCGGCACCGCGACATTGAACTGCGGCGAGCCATCGGAGAGAACACGGGAAACGGAAGAACAGAGGGAATGAAATAAGCTGAAAACGCTTGCATCCATAGTGGCCGCTCTCAGCGGTATGTACGAAGTGCGGGGGCGCACAGACCTCAGCGTCCCCGCACTTCGGTACGATAGCCGTCGCGTGCAGCCGGGCGATCTCTACGTGGCCGTCAACGGTCGCGATGATCATGGCGTGGAGTACGTTGCCGATGCGATCCGGGCGGGCGCCGCGATCGTGGTGACGGACGCGCCGGAGAAGATGCCCGCCGATCTTACCTCCAGCAACGACTTGACCCTGGTTGTTGTGGAGGACGCGCGGCGGGCGATGGCGGAGATGGCGCATTCCCTCTTCGGTAATCCCGGCGATGGGATGAAGCTCTTCGCCGTTACCGGCACCAACGGGAAGACCACGGCCACCTACGTCCTGCGCCAGCTTCTGGAAGCGTGCGGCGATACGACGGGGGTGATCGGGACGCTTGGAAAGATGCTGGGCCGGATGGTGCCGACCGGCTATACAACCCCTGAATCGCCGGAGATGGCGGAGATCCTCGCCGAGATGCGCGATCATGGCTTCCGGTCGGTTGCCATGGAGGTCTCCTCCCATGCGCTTGTGCTTGATCGTGTCGGGACGCTCCATTTCGCCGGCGCGATCTTCACGAACCTGACGCAGGATCATCTCGATTTCCATTTATCAATGCAGGAATATCATGATGCCAAGAAGCTCCTCTTCGACGGGCTCGACGCTGGTCGCCCCGCGCTGGTCAATATCGACGACCTATACGGAGAGTCAATGGTGCGTGACAGCAACGCCGATATCCTCCGCTATGGAAAGCACCGAGAAGCCGACCTCCAAATCGGAGGAGTGGAGCTTGGCGCAACGTGCTCGCGCTGGAAACTGAACCTGTCGGAGCGGCTTGGCGGGGGGAGCGTGACGCTGGTGACGCCGCTGCTGGGGGCGTTCAATATCTGGAATATCACCGGCGCGATGGGGCTTGCCCTTGCCGCCGGATACGATCGTGAGCTTCTCTTCGAGGCTGTTGCCTCGCTCCGCCCGGTCCCCGGACGGATGGAGTCGATCCCGCTCGGCAACGGCGCAACCGCCGTGGTGGACTACGCCCATACGCCCGATGCTCTGGAGAACGTTCTACGCGCTCTCCGGGAGATCGGCGGCGGCGGGGATCTGACGGCCGTATTCGGCTGCGGCGGAGATCGCGATCGCGGCAAGCGGCCGCAGATGGGGCGCATCGCCGGGATGCTGGCGGATCGGGTGATACTGACATCGGATAACCCGAGAAGCGAGGAGCCGGAGGAGATCATCGATGAGATCGAGGCGGGGATCGAGCCGGGACGGCGGCGCGACCGGATTGCCGACCGCGCGACGGCGATCATCACGGCGCTGGAATCGGCCGCGCCGGGGAGCCTTGTGCTGATTGCCGGAAAGGGGCATGAGGATTATCAGATCATCGGCGCCGAGCGGATTCACTTCAACGATTGCGAGGTGGTGCGCCAGTGGATCGCCGGCAGCCACGCCAATCATCGCGAGGGGATACCGGCCGCATGAGGATAGCAACGGTTCGCGATCTCCTCGGCATCATCTCCCATCTCCGCTTTACCGGACGGGGAAGCGTGGCGCGACGGGCGATCAGAGGTTTTTCGACCGACTCCCGTTCTTTGAAAAAAGGTGAAGCGTTTATCGCCCTGCGGGGGGAGAACTTCGACGGGCATCGCTTTCTGGATGCCGTGGCCGCGCGGGGCGCATCAGTGGCGATCGTCGCCGCGGAGTGGCTGGAGAGTAACGGCGCCATCACATCGCCGCTGCCGCTTGTGGTTGTGGATGATCCGCTTGCCACATACGGGGAAATCGCGACGGCGCACCGGGCCGGCTTTGGGTATCCGGTGATTGCGGTTGCCGGCTCCAACGGCAAGACAACCACGAAGGAGCTGATAGCCGCGCTCCTCGGGACGAAGTATCAGGTGCTGAAGACCGAGGGAAATCTGAACAACCTGATCGGCGTGCCGGCGATGATGCTCAGGATGACGAAGGAGCAGACCGCGGCGGTGATCGAGATCGGGACGAACATGCCGGGGGAGATCGAGAAGCTCTGCGCGATACTCCGGCCAACGCATGGGATTATCACCAATATCGGCCGGGAGCATCTTGAGCTTCTGGGATCGGTGGAAGGGGTGGCGCGCGAGGAAGGTTCGCTCTTTGAATATCTGTCGGCCTCCGGCGGAACCGCCTTCGTCAACCTGGATGACCGGCATATCGCCGGGATGGGGCGGAAGCTCCCGAAGCGTGTGACATACGGCGCAAGGGGGGAGATAGCCGTCAGGCGCGGAGGGCTGGACCGGAGCGGAGCCCCGGCGATCGAGATCATCGACCGGCGGAAGGAGAAGCATCGCTCGATCGCAGTGCAGTTGCGGACTCCCGGAAGCCATACCGCCGTGAACGCGCTGGCAGCGTCGGCGGTGGCGGTGGCGCTGCGGGTGCCGCTTCGCGATATCAAACGGACGCTGGAGAATTTTGAGCCGCCGGTCTACGGTGGCGGCTACGCGCGGCTTGCAACGATGAGCGCGGCCAACGGCGCCCGCGTGCTGAACGATACCTACAATGCCAATCCCGATTCCACGCTGGCCGCTCTGGCAACGCTGGCGGCGATGAAACCGGGGCGGAAGGGACGGAGGATTGTGGTGCTGGCCGATATGCGGGAGCTGGGGGAAAGCTCGGCCGAGGAGCATGAGAGGATCGGGCTGGAGATCGTGAGGATGGGGCGGAAGATCGATCTGGCGCTCTTCCACGGCGATGAGATGCTGCGCGCGCATCGCGCGATAGGGACGGCCGGGACGGGAGCGACCGCATCCTCCTTCTACGAACTGAAGGAGGATCTTGCCGGGGCGCTGGTGGCGATGGTGACGCCGGAGGATATCGTGCTGGTGAAGGGATCACGGGGGATGAGGATGGAGGATGTGGTGCGCGCGCTGACGGCGGCCGACGATCATCATGATGCGGGCTTGTAACGGGCTCCCCCGGACTGTTACCGACTTTTAAGCCTTCCCGATGATGCTTCCGGGACGTTCCGGGGATATCTTCCCGGCCCTTTTTGAAAATCTGTACAAGGACCCACGATTCGTGGATTGCCGGTTGCGACAAGCCGCCGGCAATCCACATCCTGGTTATCTCCGCGATCGGGGAATTCCATCCCGATCCCCCGCGATCCGGTTCGCTCGAAACCTGCAATAGACTGATGCTCTATTATCTCGCGCAATTTATCGAGGCGAAATTATCGCCGCCGGGCTTCGGGCTCTTCCGGTATGTCACGTTCCGCGCGGCTGGCGCGGCGCTGACCGCCCTGCTGATCGCGCTCGTCTTCGGGCCGAAGATAATCGCCGCGCTGAAGCGGCGCCAGATCGGGGAACAGGGGAAGAAGGAGGCGCCGAAGAGCCATATGGCAAAGGCCGGAACGCCGACGATGGGAGGGCTGATCGTTCTCCTTTCGCTGATTGCGCCGGTGCTCCTCTGGTGCGATATCAAGAGCGCGTTTGTGGTGCTGGCGGTCCTTGTGACGCTGTTTCTGGGAGGCGTTGGCTTCCTTGACGATTATCTGAAAGTGGTGAAGAAGCTCCCCAAGGGGCTGATCGGCCGGTACAAGATCATCGGCCAGGTGCTGATTGGGCTGGTGCTTGGCGGGACCATCTACTTCTTCCCGAGCTGGTTTCCGGATGGGTTCGCGGCCATCAACACGGCCACCACGATCCCGTTCGTGAAGGGGCCTCCCCTCTCGCTTGGATGGCTCTATATCCCGTTCGTGATCTTCGTGCTGACAGCCACGTCGAACGCGGTCAACCTGACCGACGGGCTGGACGGGCTGGCGATAGGAACGGTGAGCATCGTGGCGCTGGCGCTGGCGCTGATTACCTATGTCTCCGGCAACGCCGTGGCGGCGAAGTATCTCAACATCCCCCATATCCGGGGCGCCGACGAGCTGACGATCTACTGCGCGGCGCTGGTGGGGGCCGGGCTTGGCTTCCTCTGGTACAACTGCTATCCGGCGCAGGTCTTCATGGGGGATACCGGATCGCTGGCGCTCGGCGGGGCGGTGGGGACGCTGATGATTCTGGTGAAGAAGGAATATATGATCCCGATCATGGGGGGGATCTTCTTCGCCGAGACGATCTCCGTGATGCTTCAGGTTGCCTACTTCAAGTACACGCGACGAAGATTCGGGGAGGGACGGCGGATATTCCGCCGAGCGCCGCTCCACCATCACTTCGAGGAGAAGGGGTGGCCGGAGGCGAAGGTGGTGACGCGATTCTACATTATCGCCGTGCTGCTGGCGATTCTCGGGCTGATGACATTGAAAATTCGATAAAGAAAGACTGAATGATCTCGACCGGCGCCACATACTCGATCCTCGGAGCCGCCCGCTCCGGTCTTGCCGTTGCGCGGCTGTTGCGGAGCGAGGGGTCGCGGGTGTTCGTGAGTGACGCGAAGCCGCTGGAGGCGAGCGCCGACGCGGTGGCGATGCTGAATGAGATCGGCGCGGAGTACGAGTTCGGCGGGCATACCGATCGCGTGCTGGAGTCCGATGTCCTGGTTCTCTCCCCCGGCGTTCCCGATACCATCCCCATCGTCCGGCGATGCGCGGAACGGGGGATGACGATCACCAACGAGATCGAGATCGCCTGGCGCCGCTGCCGAGCGCCGATCGTGGCGATCACCGGAACCAACGGGAAGACGACGACGACCGAACTGGCCGGGCACATCTTCAGGGAGGCGGGGCGCAGGACGTTCGTGGCGGGAAATATCGGCATCCCCTTCAGCGAGGTGGTTGCTCAGGCGGACGCGGAGAGCGTGGTGGTGCTGGAGGTAAGCTCCTTTCAGCTTGAACATGTGGAGACGTTTCGGCCTCGCGTGGCGATAATCCTGAACGTGACGCCGGATCATCTCGATCGTTATGCCGGCTTCGATGAATATCGCGAAGCGAAATTCCGCATAGCGATAAATCAGGGGGATGGCGATACGCTGATCTATAACGCCGACGATCCGGCGCTGGCGGCCCTTCCGGGACGAAGCGCCGCGCGGACGCTCGGCTTCAGCATCAAACGGGAGCTTCCGGAGGGCGCGTGGCTGCGCGACGGGGTTCTTCTGATCCGGGGCGCGGCCCCCGGCACTTCGAACAGCGAACAGGTGCTTATGCGTGCTGATGAGATCCGCATCCGCGGACCGCACAATCTCTACAACTCGATGGCGGCCGCCCTCTCGGCGCGAACCCTTGCGTTGAATGAGGAATCCGTCTGCGGGGGGCTCAGGACTTTTGCCGGGGTTCCCCACAGGCTGGAGCCGGTACGGGAGCTGGACGGCGTCCGCTGGGTCAACGATTCCAAGGCGACCAATGTAAACTCCCTCTGGTACGCCCTCTCCAGCTTCGCCGAGCCGATTGTGCTGATCGCCGGCGGCAAAAGCAAGAAGAACGATTATGCTGAAGTGCTGCCGCTGATTGCCGGACGGGTGAAGGCGGTTGTGCTGGTGGGGGACGCGGCCGATGAGATGGATGCGGTGTTCGCGCCGGTCACAACGGTGCATCGCGCCGGATACAGCATCGAGCGGGCCGTGGAGATCGCTCGATCGCTTGCCCTGCCGGGTGAGGTTGTGTTGCTGTCGCCGGCGTGTGCCAGCTTCGATATGTTCAACAACTACGAGCATCGCGGGGATGTCTTCAAGCAGATCGTTCGCGATCTGGCCCCCGCGTCTGAGAATCAGGCGGTGCATTGATCGATGAAATTCCCGTTCAACATATCGTCCCGTCAGGTCCGCCCCCTGGAGCCTTCCGCTCCCGTGCGCGGGCATAACGACTGGTTTCTGTTGTTGAGCATTCTGGGGATGATGTTCTTCTCGATCGCCTTTGTCTACTCCGCGTCGGCGGGGTTTTCCGATGAGAAGACCGGATCGGCCGAGACGTTTTTCTGGAGCCACGCGGCTCGCGTGATGGCCGGCATCGTGGTGATGCTGGTGGTCTCGCGGATCGATTATCACTGGCTGGAACGCTGGTCCAAGCCGATGTTGGTGACGGCGCTGCTGATGCTTGTGTATGTGCTGTTCGAGGGGACGCGGATGAAGGGGGCCACGCGCTGGCTGAGCCTTGGCCCCATCTCCTTCCAGCCGTCGGAGTTCGCCAAGTTCGCGCTGGTGATGCATCTGGGGGTGATGCTGGCGGAGAAGCGCTCCTATATCGATGACTTCAAGTTCAGCTTCCTGCCGATGATGTGCTGGGTGGCGATCGCCTGTGGGCTTGTGGCGTTGCAGCCGAACATGTCCACCGCCGGCGTGATCTTCATGGTGGCGATGGGGACGCTCTTCATCGGTCGGGTGAACCTGAGGCAGTTTGCTTCGGTGTTCATCTTCGGGCTTGTGGCGGCCGCCGGATACGCGGTCTCCGCCCCCTACAGGATGCGGCGTATCATGGCGTTTGTCAGCATGCACTCCAATGGCGCGGATACCGTGACCGCCGCCAACTATCAGCTTACACAGGGGCTGATCGCGTTCGGCTCCGGGAAGATCATCGGCGTGGGGCCGGGGCAGAGCCATCAGCGGTTCTTTGTCCCCGAGCCGTTCGGTGATTTTATCTACTCGATCATCGGCGAGGAGTACGGGTTGATCGGCACGCTTGCCATCCTCGGCGTCTTTGGGCTTGTGGTCTGGCGCGGGCTGCTGGTTGCCCGTCAGGCGCCGGATGATCTGGGACGGAACGTGGCGGCCGGGATCACGCTGATCATCGGCGCGTACGCGGCGATCAACGCCTGCGTCACAACCGGCCTTCTGCCGACGACGGGATTGCCGATGCCCTTTATCAGCTACGGCGGCAGCTCGGTCCTCTTCAGCGCGGCGGCGGTGGGAGTGCTCCTGAATATCTCCCAGCAGGCGAACGTGATGCCGCGCGAACAGCCGGCGCTGGCCGGGGCGATGGCATGATCGCGGCCTTCGGAACCCTGATGTTTGCGGCGGGTTGTGGCGCATCGAAACGCTCTTTGAAAAGATTATGAAGAAGCAGATCCGACTTCTCTTCGCGGCCGGCGGAACCGGTGGGCACATCTTCCCCGCGCTGGCGGTGGCGGACAAGTGCCGCGAGCTTTACCCGGATATTCAGATAGAGTTCGTGGGGACGCGGGGTCGGCTGGAGGAGAAGGTTGTGCCGCGCGCCGGCTACGCGCTGAACTATCTCTGGATCAGCGGCTTCGAGCGGAAACTTTCCGTCAGGACCATGGCGTTGCCGCTGAAAATCGGCACGTCGTTCGCTCAGGCACTCAGGATCATGCGACGCTTCAGGCCGCACGCGGTGATCTGCGCCGGCGCCTATGTCAGCTACCCCGTCGGGATGATGGCCTCCTTCTCGAAGATCCCGCTGGTGCTGATGGAATCCAACGCGCTCCCCGGCATGGTGATCAGAAGACTTGCTCCCAGAGCCGCCGAAATTCACGTGGCGTTCGAGGCGACGATGAAGCATCTGAGCGGATCGCGTCTCTTCATGAGCGGCAACCCGGTGCGGAAGGTCTTCTTCCAGCCGATCGATCAGGGGGTGGCAAGGGCCCATTTCGGTCTTGACGCGAACCGGCCCACACTGCTGGCGTTCGGCGGATCGCTCGGGGCGCGCTCGATCAACAACGCGCTTGATCCGGTGATAGGGCGGCTGCTGGAGAGCGGCGCGCAGGTGATCTGGCAGACCGGAACCAGCTACACCGGCGGAGAGCGGAAGGAGGCGGGATTATATCGCTCCACCTTCATCCATGAGATGGAGATGGCCTACGCCGCCGCCGATCTGGTGCTGGCGCGCGCGGGAGCAACGACCATCGCGGAGCTTGCGGCCGTCGGCAAGCCGTCGGTGCTGGTGCCGCTGCCGACCGCGGCGGACGATCATCAGCGGATCAACGCGGAGGCGATCCGGGACAGTGGCGCGGGGGAGATGCTTCTGGACCGCGAACTGCCGGAGAAGCTCCTTCCGGTGATAACGGCGCTCCTGGCCGATGGCGCAAAGCTCCAGCGGATGGGGAGCAGCATTCGGCGGATGGGGGTTCCGGATGCGGATGAAAAGATTGCCCGGCGCGTACTGGCCCTGGCCGGGGCGGATTAACGAAGCGACATGCCCTGGAAAGGCCTCCTTCAACGGGCCGTTGGCCCATTCTGTTATGCCCTTTAAGTCTCTGGACGCGGAACAATGCAGGAAGCGACCTTCAGACATAGGCTGGACATCTACTACCTGGCGACGATCGGCTACGGGATTACGCTGGCCGCGTATACCGTGATCCAGGGGACGATGACGGCGGAGAAGTTCGAGGTGGTCTGGAAAGATCCCATCGTCTATCTCCTGGCCGCATGCGCCATCGCCGCGCTGATTGCGCTGATTGTGGCGGTCATCTCCGGCAGGAGGGTGATCGTGGGGGAGCGGGTGTTGAAGTTCAAGACGCGCTTTCGCGAGCGTGAGTTCAGGCCGGAGGAGATCGAGTGGATCGGGTTCCGGCGGGAGAGGAGGTTTCGCGAGGAGCGGGCATATCCATCGGCCAGGATCAAACTCCGCGCGCGCCGGCGGCTTCTCAGGCTGCGGCCGGCCAGCTTCGAGAGGAGCGGGGAGCTG
>JBDSJW010000026.1:0-10030 GCA_039917235.1 Kapaibacterium sp. (SeqCode)
CGCCTGAAGCTCCATATGTCCTCCATCCTCCGTCCGCTTCAGCTCGATCACCACAAGATTTCCCGATTTATCCAGACCAAGCAGATCCACGCGACGCGAACTATCCTCCCAGTTGTTAAATTCCTCCGAGATGATCAAAAGTTCTGAGTCGATTGCGCCTGAATTATCGCGCAGCAACGGCTGAAGATCATCCCGCTCACGCCAACGCTCATCAGCAAATTTGCCCGGATGAACAAGCAACAGCTTGTTGTTTTCCTTTTCTACCTTATGCAATGGCATTTCTATCCTCTTTTTCTAGCACTGAAATCATAAACAACGTATATGTAGGATCTATTTCTTCTTCAGAGAAAACTTTTTCCCCACTGTGGTGGTGCTCTGTGTCATTGTGAGATTTGTGCCGTCGAATGTATAATGGTGCTTTCCTGCAAGATACAGGCTGGGTTGGCAACATGGGCCGGGCAGGTATGCCGCATCAAGAAAAAAGACCGAGTCGGCGGTGATATATCCCACGGTGCTTCCGCTATCTCCAATACTATCCATCCTGGCACTTGCCGGCCAGTCAACCATTCCCTTATAGACATAGGATGTGTCCATCAACGAAAACGTGATATGTCCGCCAATACTATCCGCCGAGAAAAAGTAGTAGATGATAAATGTCCCCTCATACGTCCCGCTCTTTAACATTGGCGGGCCGGATTGATGGCTCGATGTATCGGCATATTGAACACCTGATGGGTTGCTTGAGGATTTGCAGCCACCAGCAAGAGCGATCATACAGAGAAGCACGGGGATTGCCGAGCAGATCGTCCGAAGATGGCGAAAAGCACGATCGGTTTTCATAATAGATCCTGATTCAATGGCTTGTTGCTGTCACGGAAGATACCCAGGGCTATTTCTTCGTCATGAATACTTCAGCTATTGCTTCTGCATCACGATGTCGGTGACAACTTCGTTTTTTGTCCGCCAGATCCGCAACGTGGTTCCCGTGTACGAATATGCGTAGTTCCCTTCCAGTTTGAGCCCGCTCAGGTACGCCGGCACATCGGAGTCATCCTCCAGATCGATCGAATCCTTTCCGTTTGTCGATTGAACGCTCCATGTCCCAACCTCCATAAGCTCCAGATTAAGGTCCTGTTCATTCTCCCTGAGCCTCGCCAGCCACGATGATTCGCCGTGAGTGTCGAATGTAATCGATCCCGCCACGTCGAACGTCGTGTCGATCAGCGCCGGATGATACGATATGCTGAATGTTCCCGAATATATTCCAATGGTGGGTATCGACGGAATCTGTGGCTCGGTCGATGTTCCGCAGCCGATCATCAGCACCATAAAACAGATCGACGGAAAGACAATCGTCGCGATGATATTCATTTGTCTCCTCCCTGTTGATGTAAGACAATCACCCACCTGCTCCCTGCAACGGTATCCCCATCCTGAGCCACAGGCAAATCGGTTCACGTTTGCTCATCTGCTCGTCGTCATGGAAGTTCCCTCGATAATGCCCCAGAAAAGATCACGATCCGTCGCGCCGGAGGATTTCGTGGACGGCTGGCGCCATTGATAGAGAATCGTTCCGCCGCTGAATCGCTCCCAGGCTGCAAGATTCTCCGGCTCCCAGACGTCCGCCGCGTGCTCGGAGTATCCCACTGTCCGATTTCCCAGATGCACCATCCGCGACGAATCCACCGCCACCTGAAAACCGTTCGACAGCGTATCCTTTACCCTAACATCCATCGTTGCCGATCCTGTCAGCTCATAATGGTTTGCATGCGACGATATCTCCAGCTCAAAACCGTCGGCGGTTTGCAACGCTGCAATGGAATCGGGAATGTGAATGGTGAGCCCGTTTGGATGGGCCAGGATCTTCCAGCGCGCACGCGATTGCTCGCCGGTGCCGCAGCCGCTACCAATCGCCGCAATCAACGGCATCGCGACAAACAAAACGGCGATCGCGATTGCCCGCGGGAGATTCAGACGTTTCAACAACTCGCTGATCGACGTCGATGGCGGGTACTCAATGTGCATATGCACATGATCCTTGCTGACGACTCCTTTGAGGATCCGAACATCTTCGCTGTCACAGATCTGGATAATCAGCTCCCGACAACGTCGTTGGATCTCCCCTTCCAGCACATGATATCGGTACTTCGTCCCCCATACGATATGAGCCGTCAGACGCGACGTACTGTGACCGTGATGCCGCTCTGTATTTGACATTCAGCAAGCTACAGTTATCACTTCAGACTGAAAGTCTTGCACTGAACGTGCATAGTTTCTACTAACGGCTGGGACAATGAAGGAAAGAAAATTGTTCCCCTCGGTGAGCATGATCCGATACGAGCAATAGATCGCCAGGGAAAAGCCCGAATAGACTCCGAGCGCGACGGTTTACTTCGGTCCGATGGCAGCAAGCATCCTGAGACGCGCGGCGCCGACCGCGTCATCGTAATGCAGCCGGAGCGATTTCTCGTAGTACTCCAGCGCGCGCCGATATTCCCGTTGCGCCTCCAGCCGCTCCCCTTCCGCGTAAAGCTTCGCAGCCTCCACGCAACGATCATCCGGTTCCTCTCTCGTATCGCTCATCATGGTACCCATCCCGCGTTGACGTCGGCGGCCTGCCGCGCCAGCGACTGCGTCACCTCCTCGTGGGCAATCCCCGCGGCAGTCAGCCTCGGAGCCAGGTTCTGGTGATGTGCATCCCCCATTCCCACGATCAGATATCCGCCGGTGATCGCCTGCTGAATCTTCTCCCACATGATCTCCTCCCGCGCCGGGCTGATGCTGTCGATATTGCCGCGACGGTGGTGCGCCAGCCTCCCCCCCTCCCGGCGCAACGTACTGTTGCCGGTCTGCCGCCCCAGTTGCTCGATATATCGCGCGCCGTACTCATGCAGCGCCAGTGTAAAATCCCGGACCACATGGAGGTTCGCGAAATTGCCCGGTGAGGTAAGCTCGTAGATGCCGATCAGATCATCCGCATCCTTCGCGTTCATGAGCTGATCGAGCACGGCCTGATGACGGATATAGAAGCGTTGCAGACCGCGGGCGGCGCGAAGCAGCGGAGTGGTGGCGGGAATATTGGTATTGCCGTTGGCAAGATCGTTTGCCAGATGAATTCCCATCGAGAGATAGAGTGCGGCCCTCTCACCGTAGGAATAGTCGCTGGTGGATGGCCGCCCCTGCCACTGCTGCCTGTCAACCGCGTTCATGGCGCGGGGATTGGCGGCGATATATTCGTTGCGGACAATTGTGGCGCCTGTCAGCGCCTTGACCACGATATTCTCCAGATCCGGGTTGAAATTCGCCCTGTCCACTTCGGACGCCACCTCTATTCCATTGTTCACCTGATCCAGCCGCGTCTGCGTGCCGGTAAACGGAATATTTATCGGCGCAACCGCGACCATCTCGTTAAATGGCTCATACATAAAGCGGTGTGTCCGGAAGGCGCGAACAACATCCTCAAAATTCCCCGCAGGGTTTTCATGAACCTCACCAAGCACGGTCAGTCGATTCTGCGGCAGCCGGTACCAGAACGTCCCGGCCGATGTCGTCGCCACGTCGCCGATATAATCGAGCTGGCCGTTGGCGTAATCCTCCAGCTCGGCCACGTCGTTGAACACGCGGCGCACATTATCATTGATCATCGCCCGTACGGAATGGCGGCTCCCCACCGCGGCATGTACGCCACCCAGCCGGTAGCCCGCCTCCGCGACACGCGTGGCGCCGCCGTTGATCCTCACCTGCCGCTGTGCCGGCATGCCGCTCCCCGGTGAAACGCTTCGCAGCCCCGCCGGCTGATGCTCCCATCCAGCCGAAGCCACCGCCGCCCGCGTCCCCATCTGGTCCGCCTCTGATTCCAGGTGCGGCTCGTCGTTGATCGGGAGATCGTTCAGACGCGGACCGGACGGTCTCACCCGCCCCTGCATCTGCTGCACGACGTGCCATCCCTCGTGCGGGAGATGCCTCTCCTCTCCCGGGCCCAGATAGATATTCTCGCCGCTGGCGTACGCAAGGGCATTCAGCCGCGTCGGCCGCGCCGAGTTCCGGTGGACCAGCACACCGGAGAGATCGATCCCGGAAAGCGTCTCCAGCCCGGCGCGCAGCGGATCGGGAAGAGGGGTGGTCCCTTCCCCCGACGTGTTGTTCGGTGCCATGCCGGTGGAACGATCCCCCGGCGCCGCCATCCGCTGCACCGCTCCGCGAACCGGTACTCTGCTGAAATCGTAAACGAACGTGGTCGGCGTCACGGCATCCGGCGTTGCTCCGGAGAGCCCGGTTGCGGCAACACCAATCCCCGGCACGCTCCGTCCGGCATGGTCGAGCGAGGGCTCGCTGTTCACCCACCGTGAAACCATACCCGGAGCCCTCCCCTCGATCGGTTTCACCTGCCGGTCAGGCGCGGAAGCGGTGGTAAGTGTATGCACGATATACCTCGCAGATAGTTGAACATTCCGCCGGATGGCAATTGTCCCGCAATGGGTTAATCGAGGAATCTCTCCGCCAGAATTTCATCGACATAATTTCCATCGATAAATGCGTGCCGGCGCGCCGTGCCGATAATCCCGAATCCCTGCCGGAGATAAAACGCGATCCCGTTGCAGCTCTTCGGGAAGGGTATAATCGAATTCGTAGAATGCGCCCCCTGCCCGTGTTGCCATGATGTTCGTCCCGAAATTGACTATGAAACTGGAACGGCGAATATACCCGATGATCACGATGACGCCATCGCGACCGGCCGGCGGGGCCGTTCCGGAGCGTCAGGCAAGGGCGATCATCGCTATCCTCCAGATGCCGTGGCAGGTTGCGACCACAACGATCTGCTCGCAGATCATCGTGCGGAGCCAGATCGCCTGAATGACCCGGAACGAGCCATGACCATATCCCGCGGGGATGAAGAGGAGGGAGATCGCCGCCGCCATGAACCCCACCGTGAAGGGCCAGATCGGGAGGAGGTTCAGCATCGGAGCCAGATCCTTCTTGTTGGCGATGATGATCGTGGTGATAACACCCAGCAACGCGATAAACGCCATGCAGTACTGGTTGGCGGCCCGGACATCGAGTATCAGACTCTCCCGGAGCTTCGATTTCGCCTCCGTATCCCTCCCCAGATCGTTCTCCCCCGGCAGACGAGTGATCGTCCAGACGAGAAGAATGAGCAGCAGCGCCGACACAATTATCAGATCCATAATCCCCCCGGTATGTTCCCGTGATATTTCGAATATCCCTTCACCCTCGGCTCCCCCAGCCCGCCACTGCCGCGCGGAGTTGCTCGATTCCCCGAACGCGTTCCGTGGCGTCGGTCGAGATATCGAGCCCGAGGCCGCTCCACCATTCCATCCATCGTTCCAGCGCTCCATCCGGCCATGCCGTCCCATCGAAACCGAAATGCCGGCGGGTGATCCCCTGGATGGCACGTTCGGCGTGGATGCGGGTGATCTGATTTTCCGATTGTAGCCGGCCGATGAGTGGGCTCAACGCCGGCTCACCGATCTCGATGAGGCATTGCACCGAGGGAGTGTGATCGGAATGGAGCGAATCAGGCGCGTCGTCCAGCGTGCTCAGACATGCGGCAAGCGCATGGGGGGAGCCGAGACGATGAAGCGCGACGGCCGCTCTGGAGCGGGCATTCGGATCGGGGCTGGTAAGATCGGCCAGCAGCGGGGCCTCGTCCGACCGAAGCAATTCATCCATTATTTATCGGCTCCCTTAAAGGAAATAATAACAACGATCTTCAGCCCTGATATCGAATGCCACGCTCTCAATATGCCGGTGCATCACGGCCCGATTATGGGAATATTCAGTTTCATCCCCGGCATGATAGCATCCGGGTCCTTGATCTTGCCCGTGTTGGCCTTGAAGATCTCCCCCCATTTATTCCTGTCGCCATAATATTTCTCGGCGATGGAGGTCAGCGTCTCCCCCTTCATGACGGTGTGGGAGTTCTTGTAGAATTTGTTGAACTCATCCACTCCCGAGCGGAATGTATCGGAGATCCCAGGCATCACGCTGTGCGCTTCGGCTGTTACTGTCCCCGCCCCTCCGTCCGCATCGAAGCTCCAGTTGACCGTGCCGTAATGGATCCCCGCATCCTCGGAACGGGCGACGGTCTGGAAGGTAAACTGAAGATGTTTCGGGGTCGCCGGCCTGTCCTTGAGGCTGGCCGCGACGATAGTCTTCCCCGACTTCGATCCATGCTGGTTGACTACCGCGATCTCCTCGCCGGGCCACACATAATCCTGCGGAACCTCGGGATCGGTCTTCGCGGTGCGGACCACGGCCTTGGGATCGGCGGCCATGTGATCGACGAAAAATCCCCCCTCCACCGCCTTGGGAATTGTCAGCGTCAGGTCGGCGGGAAGCCGCTTGTCGCCGTCAGCGGTGGTCATGGTCGGGGCCAGCGCCGCGATGTTGGGACCGAATATATCGGCGAACCGGGCGGGATCGCCGTAATGCCTTTTCGCGATGGTCTTCAGAGTCTCGCCGCCGACGGTCTTATGCGTCCCGTCGCTTGCGGTTGTCTGCATCTTGTTCCGGTTCGCTTCGGAGCCGGAACCATCCTTGGACCAATCGAGATCGGTTCCGGTGGAGACATCCACGGTCTTGACCACCTGCGAGAGCCGGATCGATTTCGAATCGGGGGCCTTGTCGTTCGGCGTAAAGCTGAGCGTTCCATCCTCCCCGGCCTCCGTCCCCGCGGTCGCGACCGCGGTCATATCGATCTCGAAATGGCCGAGCGGCACCTGAAGGCTGGCATCCTTGATATCACGATGGATGGCGGCCTGCGGGGCCGACGAGACATCCACTCTTCCTCCCTCCGCCACCTGCGATGCGACGCTCTCCGCCTCCCGCTCCGCCGGATCGCCCGCCTCGCTCAGCGCCGCCGCGCGCACGGCTCCGCCGGCTCTTCTCCCCTGTACCACATGGGCCAACTCATGCGCGACAAGCCGTTTATCCGGGAAGGAACCGCCGAACGCGATCCGCTCGCCGGAGGCCGCGGCGTTGGCATTCAGCCCCCGCAACGCAGCGCTCCGGCCGAAGTAGGCGCGTACCCCCGAAAAATCCTCTCCGAACGATGATTCCATCTCCCAGCGATAGGGTATCTCCCCAGCCCCCCCGCTGGCGGCCCGGCTGAATGCATGCCGCGCCGGAATCCCGCTGAAATCGTGAGCGAAGCCGGAGGATGATCCGTATGATTCACGGGCGATCTCCGGCAACGGATCTCTCAGCCTCCTCTGCGCGACGATTATCCCGCGCGATTTCAGCGGCTCTGCGGAGCCCACATCGTGATGCGACTTCATTCGTGCGACGAACAGGCTCATGATAACTCTCCAGAAATATTATTCGGTCCGGAAATGAATAACCGATTCTCCGATTACGATAATTCGTGTCATGCCTCAACAGGATATACGGCATGAATTCATATTCCGGCATCGTCCACGACGATGATCGCGGGCGCCTGATATTGATTGGGGAGGAGAGGGGAGGCGTTCAACCGGCGTAAAGGTAGCGGTGGGGGGGAGTAAGTTGCAAGAGCCAAATGTGGAGGGGAAGCGCGGAAGAGCGCATCCTAAGAGAGGGGAATAATTGACTTGTCGCACCTGTTCGTCACGTACCACCTCCGTATCCTGTCTCCCCCGTCCTCTCCTTGCGCGTCGTCATCCCACCCAACTGAGCCCTCAAGGCAAGGCTTCAAATGCCAGGTCCTTCAGATTCTCTATACCTGCCTTGATCCCGTATTCGAGTTGTTTTAGATAAACTGAAGTGGTCCCCATTCATAGGACCAACAACCGCGGGGTAGTTATATCGGCTCGCTGCCGAGATGCACCTGCATCGGTGTTTGATTCCTGAGCGCCTGATGCGGTCGCTCGTGATTATAAAAATGAACGTATTCCGTGATTCCCCTCCGCAGTGCCCCACCATCGCGGTACTCCCGCAGATAGATATCCTCGTACTTCAGGCTCCGCCACAATCGCTCGATGACGATGTTGTCAACGCAGCGACCTCGGCCATCCATGCTGATCTGGATCCTTCCGGCATGCAGCCGATCGGTGAACTCCCGTGACGTGAACTGCGAGCCCTGATCGGTGTTGAAGATCACTGGCGTTGCCGTCGATAGCGCCAGTTCCAATCCATCGAGACAGAAGCCGACATCCATCGTCGTCGACAGCGTGTGCGCGATCACCAAACGACTGTACCAATCGATCACCGCAAACAGGTACATGAACCCGCGATCGATCGGGATATACGTGATATCGGCGCTCCAGACTTCGTTGGCCCGACTCACCTGATAGCCGCTCAGCAGATACGGATACCGACGATGCGTCGCGTCCGGCCGTGAGGTCCGGCGACGGGGATAGATCGCTTCAATGCCCATCAATCGACGGATATGCTTGCGATTGACCGTGTGACCGCACCCTGCCAGATGATGCCGCATGCGGCGCGTTTCATAGAACGGATGCCGCGTGTACTCGGCGTCGATCAGGCACATCAGCTCCAGATCCTCGGCTGAACACGCCGGCTGAGCGTGATAGTAATACCCCGAGCGATGGATGCCCAGCAGCGCACACTGCCGGCGAATGCTCAGTGTGGGATGATCGGCATCGATGAGCTGGCGTCGCTGCGCTGGATCATCACAGGAGTTTTTTTTCAGCCACTCCAGTTCCATCTTTAACCGGCCGATCTGTTCGTAGAGTGCGGCCTCATCGGATGGCTGCTGTTTGCGTCCGCGTTTGTCCTCGAAGAGCGAGGCAGCTTCTTCGAGCAATTGCTTCTTCCAGGCGCTGATCTGTGCCGGATGCACGCCCAGGTTCGAGGCCATAACATTGACGGTCTGATCGCCGTTGATGGCCTGCAACGCGGCGGTTGCTTTGACCGCCGCGTTGATGGAATGTCCTTTCGCCATTGCTGTGCTCCTGATCCGCAGGCGCCATCTACAGCCGAGATTTCATAACTACCCTGGTCCTATTTTCGGAGACCATTATAGTCATCGACCACACTGTTCACGATTTGGGAGACCGAGATGTGTCTGTATGCGTCCGACCAACCTTCGCCCGGCAGCCTTTTGCTGCTGATCGTCGCGGGCACCGAACCGCAATTGAGCTGGACCACATTTCCGTCCTCATCGGCCAGATCCATCTCTATCTGATGCCACCCGGCGCCCAGATGTTTGATGTTCCTGACACCAAAATCGCAGATACAATCGCCGTCGCCGGTGACATTGCCCAATTCATAAACGATATCGTCGAGATATGTGGCTCCAGCAATTACGGGAGTCGCCCCGCCCGTATTATGGAATACCGTCGAATGTCCGTTGTACGATACCTCGAAGGCATTCGACTGGGAGCCCAGGATACCATTGCCCACGATGAAGATCGGATCGTCGTTGGGCGAGCCGCCAGGCAACATACTCCCCCCCGGGATACTCAGCACGCCCACAACGGTCTGCCCATAAGTTTGGGCTATCAGGTTCTCACCTCCCGGTATGGTAGCGTCAATTCCGTTGCCCCGTGCTTGAACGGCCTCCCGCGATCGTGCCATACGTGGCCGTAACCTTGTTCAACAAGCCGCCACCAATCGTCCTGTAATTCGTCAGTGCCGATGCGCCGCCGATTTCATTCCACTGGCCCCAAGGCGTCAAGGGAGGGAAGTCAACCAAGAAGAGATAGACTTATGCCCCTCCGCCCTACCCCGCCGAGTGCAAATAGAATGCAAATAACACTGAGGCCGATTGTTACGATTTCGCTAGAAAACGACGGTTCAAGCTCTTTATATTTGTGGTCCCTGAAGGGAAGCCCGGCTTGGGTATTCCAAGTCATCTTTAATCGAGCACAGGGCGGAATTTGGCAGATTTCAGCGGTTTTCTGCCCAGGCAAACGGCTTTCAAGCCTCCGCCCCCCTAGAGGGAACCTAGATAGATACAACCTGGAGAGGTGCTAGAGCGGTTGAATAGGACGGTCTCGAAAACCGTTGAACTCGCAAGGGTTCCGTGAGTTCGAATCTCACCCTCTCCGCAGAAAACCCTGAATTTCAA
>JBDSJW010000027.1:0-19468 GCA_039917235.1 Kapaibacterium sp. (SeqCode)
CCCTGATCCTCGGAGCCTCCAGCGGCTTCGGCGCGGCGGCCGCACTTGAATCCGCCCGGCATGGGATGAACGTCATCGGCGTTCATCTCGATCGCGGCGCGGCGCTCCCGGCGGTGCAGGCGCTTCAGGATCAGATCCGCGACCTTGGCGCCGAGGCGCATTTCTTCAACATCAACGCGGCCGATGCCGATCAGCGGCGCTCGGTGCTTGATCAGGTTGCCACGCTCTTCGCCGAAAAGGAAGGGGCGGCCGTCCGCGTGCTGATGCACTCCCTGGCATTCGGCTCGCTGAAGCCGTTTATCGCCGCCGATCCCAAGGATGCGCTGACGCAGGCGCAGGTGGAGATGACGATGAACGTGATGGGGAGCAGCCTTATCTACTGGACCCAGGATCTCTTCCAGCGCGGAATGTTCGCGGATGGCGGACGGATCTTCGCCATGACCAGCTCGGGATCGCATCGCGTGCTCCCCACCTACGGAGCGGTATCGGCGGCGAAGGCGGCGCTTGAAAGCTACTGCCGGCAGCTTGCGTTCGAGCTTGGCCCGCACGGCGTTACCGTCAACGCGATTCAGGCGGGAGTTACCGTGACGCCGGCGCTCAACAAGATTCCAGGGAGCGATCAGATCATCGCCAACGCGATGGGACGGAACCCCAGTCGGCGGCTGACGACGCCCGAGGATGTGGCGCGCGCGCTGATCCTTCTGGCAAGCGACCACGCAAGCTGGATCAACGGCACGGTCATCCGTCTCGACGGCGGCGAGGATGTGGTTGAGCTGAACTGGACGGAGCAAGAGAAGAGCGCATGAGCAGATTCGAAGAACTGATCCCCCGCGGCGTAATCGTAAGCTGCCAGCTCGATGCAACCGAACCCCTTCACTCGCCGCAACACTGCGCCCTCTTTGCCCAGGCGGCGGAGGCGGGCGGGGCAACGGCGGTCCGTGCCGAGGGAATACCGAGCATCCAGGAGATCCGCGCCACAACCAGAATCCCCCTGATCGGCTGCACGCGGGACAGCTACAGCGATGGGTGGATGCTGGTAACACCGGATATGCCGGCGGTGGAACGGCTGGTGCGCGTCGGGTCCGATGTGGTGGCCGTGGATGCAACGCTCCGAAACCGACCAAGCGGGCTTGACGGAATTCGTTTTCTGGCGGATGTGCGGAAACGCTACGCCGATCTCCCGATCCTTGCCGATATCTCCACGTTCGAGGAGGGAGTCCGCGCCGCCGACATGGGGGCAAGCGCCGTCTCAACGGTTCTCTGCGGTCGCACAAAGGAGACGTATGAGCAATCGCTGATGGCATCGCCGAATCTTGATCTGATCTACCGGCTTGCCACCACAATCGGCATCCCGGTGCTGGCCGAGGGATTTATCTGGACCACGGCGGAGGCGGGGGAAGCGGTGGAGGCGGGGGCGTATTCGGTGATCGTCGGCGGGGCAATCACCCGTCCGCGCGTCCTGACACAGCTCTTCGTCAACGCCGTGGAGACATGCCGGGTCCGCTGACCGGCGCCGATAAAAAAAGCAGGGACGTTCAATCAAGAACGTCCCTGCACTAAAAGCCCGAGACCGGATTTCCCGGTGATCCGCTTCACCCGCCGGTGAAGCACTCTCCGTTACTTTCCGTCGAATTTCTTGGCAATCTCGCTCACCGCATCTTTCAGCTTCCCCGTCTCATCTTCCTTCCCCCCCTCGGTGGTTACCGTTACCATATAACGATAGCGGGTTACTACCGCCACGGTGGAGTTCTTGTTATCCTTGTCGAAGGTGGCGACACCGCTCGTGGTGGGGTCCAGCTTGATCGACTCGATCTTCTGGTGAGCATCCTCGGAGTTGATCCCCATCGCCGCCAGCCCGGCATAGGCGTTCGCTGCCTCGCTCCCGCCGGCATCCACCAGCATTACCGTCAGATGGCTGCCATCGCCCGACTCGCTGACGAACTTCTGGGATGCCTGCGACATCGTGCTTCCGGTTGCTCCGGAGTTCGACATGCCGGAGGGCTCCCCTTCCACTTTGTAGCCGGGAATCGAGGTCGGGATATATCCCTCAAGATCCTTGAACGGCATCGCGACCGTATCGCCCTTCGTGGCGCGATCCGCGGCCATCTTCTTGGCATCAGCCTGGCCTTCCTCTATCGCCTTTCCGGCCTTGGAAAGCTGCTGCGCCGCATCAATCCCCTTCTTCAACTCGTCGATCTTTCCACCGCATGAAGCGCAGACCGCGGCCAATGCAATAACTAGAAGCACCTTCTTCATCTCGACTCCATGATAAATGTGAGAGTATCCGCAACCTGCCATGCCTGGGACGGTGCCGCTCGACGATGCAGATCTTCCAACGGTGGGGGAATGATTGCGACAACGAACTTAATCAAAGATTGCTCTCCGCCAAAGCGCGGATAACCGTCACATGTCCACTACGGCGTCAGCAGAAAGAAGCCCCAGAAAAGCCCCCACCAGAGGAATATCCCCCATCGCGCCAGATCGGGACGACGGCGACGGATGCCCTCCCAGGCGAAGACCGCAAGCGCGCAGATCCCCAGAACAAGAATCGCGACGAGCATTGTTTCGACCGGCGAGAGCGACCGATTCAGCACGCCCCCCAGCCAGTAGCGCATCCCCATCGTCATCGGTGAGCCGTAGATCAGCATCAGATGGAGAATATAGAGCGGAAGCGAGCGGCGGCCGATAAACGCCACGGCGTCCAGATCGGCGCCATCGGCGCGCGCTATCAGAAACGCGATGGAGATCAACAGCATCACCCCTCCCATCCTGAACAACTGATGCCCGATGCTCGATCCCCAGAAATCCCCGTGCGGAGGAAATCCCCGCAGCAGCGCATCCAGCAGAAACCCGGCGGCTATAAGCCCTCCCCCGACAATGGCGGTCCCGACACGCCCGCGAACAGAGCCGGCCGCGGCGATCACGGGAGCGGCCGCGACGAATCCGAAGAGGAAATAGGCGGCGTAGGGGAAGAGCGGAAATGTGGCGGGAGGCTGAGGCGCCAGATAGAAGCGGACCGGAAGCGGCAGCCCGCCATACAGCCCTGAACTCCAGACATACGGCGTGGCGATCATCACCACAAACCCAAGCCCCAGCGCAATCCATCCCGTGCGCCTGAGCGATCCGGTGATCCGCCACAACCCGGTGAGCGCAAGCCCGGCTAGGGCGATCACCTGAAGGATGTTGGCGTCGAACATCCTGGCGAGAAGATCGGGAGCAGGTTTGTAGATAAGCTGGCGGAGGGAAAGAACCGGCGTCTGCAACCAGTATCCGAGCAGAAGAATGATGCCGTACCGGGCCGCCACGGAGCCTCCCCCCGGAACTTCCTCGCGCCGCCGAAGCGCCATCCAGAGCGTTACGCCGCTCAGGAATGCAAACGCGGGAGCCACAAAGCCGAAGAGGATGTTGACGTCGTACCAAAGATCATTCCCCTTCCACTCATCGGCAAGGAAGGCGCCGGCAGCGTGGCAGCCAACCATCAGAATCACCGCCAGACCGCGCGCCACGTCGATCTCCCGGATGCGACCCGTCGGAGCTTGAGAAATGCTTTTGATAACGGAGCAAATAATGTGGCTGGAAGATGTTTCAGCGACGGATCATGGGAGACTGTGTAAGGGGACGTTTGAAACGTCCCCCGACGCGGGATAGTCTGTGACTATACTGCTTGCCGCAGCGCCGCCTTGATCAGCGTCTCGACATTCTCCTCCACCCCCGGCCCGCTCGCCAGCGCGCTCCGTATCGCCTTTTCGGCAACCGGCCTGTTGTAGCCCAGCGCCACAAGCGCCGCCAGCGCCTCCTCGCGAACTTCCATCTTCTGCTGTCCGAATGCCGCCGCGCCGGAATCGATCGCCCCGATCTTCTCCCGAAGCTCCAGCGTCACGCGCTCCGCGATCTTCTTGCCGATTCCCGGCAGCCGTGTCAGCGCCGCGGCATTTCCCCGCGAGATATTCTCCTTCAGCACATCGATGCCGGTGCTGCTCAGAATGCCGATCGCGATCTTCGGGCCGACGCCGTTGACGCTGGTGAGGAGGAGGAAGAGATCGCGCTCCGCCACCGTCGAAAAGCCGAACAGCGTCAGCGCATCCTCGCGCACCACCAGATATGTGTGAAGCGATGCCTTTAACCCCACCTCGGGAAGCTTCTCGTAGGTAGCCAGCGAGATAAAAAGACCGTAGCCCACGCCGGCGGCGGAGATCACAGCCTTTGTCGGGTTCTTATCGATAAGCTCGCCGGAGAGATATTCTATCATGATGTGATATCGGAGGAAAGGGAGTGGACGATTGCGGAACGCGGCGCGCGGGCTTAGGCCGCGCTGGCCGGCTGCTTCAGCTTCATATTGCGGACCGTGGCGCCGGCGGCGGGGGCATGCGGCAGCCAGATCATGATCGTGGTGCCGCAGCCGAGCGTGCTGCTGAGCTGAATGGTGCCGCCATGCGCCTCGACGATCGCCTTGGTAAGCGAAAGCCCCAGCCCATATCCGCCGGTGGCCCGTGAACGGGAATCATCGGTGCGATAGAACGGCTCGAACACCATCTTCTGCGCCTCCACCGAGATGCCGATCCCCTGATCCGCCACCACGATACGGGCGCCGTCATCATCCGGGAACACCGTCACTGTTACCGGGCCATCCTTCTCGGAGGAATATTTAAGCGCATTGGAGATAAGGTTGCGGACGGCAATCGCCAGCCGCTGCCCGTCAGCGGTAATCTCCAGGGCGCCGGTAAGCGAATCAAGCTCGATCCGCTGCTGATCGTAGCCGAACGATTCCATCACCGTTCCAACCAGCGACACGATATCGATCGTTTCCACCACCAGCACGCCGCCAAGCACCGCCAGCCGCTCATTCTCCAGCAGCTCGGTGATCATCGTGTTCAGCTCGCGGATATTCCGTTCGATCGAGATTTTCGCCTTCCCCTCCGGCAGCATCGCCAGCGCCACGTTCATCCGGGTAAGGGGCGAGCGAAGTTCATGGCTTACATCGAACAGCAGCCGCCGTTTCGATGCGATGATTGCCGCCACCCGCTGCGACATCGCGTTGAACGCGTTGGTCAGCTCCCCAAGCTCATCGTGGGAGGAGACCTGCACATGATGGTCGAAATCCTCGGACGCCACCGCTTTGACGCCGGCCATCAGGAGGGAGATGGGGCGGAGAAACCGCTGCACCAGAAGATAGGCGGCGATAAAGAGAAGCGTCAGCACCACCCCCAGAATGATCGTCGCCGGAACGAACATCTCCTCGCCGGGGGTCGAGCGGAGACGGATTGTGTAATGCCATCCGCCGCGCTTTACCACCCCGTTCAGCCGACCGTCAAATCCTCGAAAGAGGAGGGAATCGCCACGATCGTACATGCCGGGGCGGGTGGAGGCGATGATCGCGGCGCGGGAGGGGACTTTGGGATCAGTAGCCCAGGAGAATCCCTCCCGTTCCATCCTGATATCGATCGGATAGAGCCGGGCTAGCTTGAGAGCGATCGCGGTATCGGGGGGAAAGCCGATATCGTCCACGGCCATCTGCATATAGCTCCCCACCTGCTCGCGGAGAAATCCCTCGTAGGTATCCCTGAGCACATAGCGAAAATAGAGTCCGATGGAGACGGTGGCGATCACGGCGGTGGCAAGCACAAGCACCAACACCTTCCCGAAAAGCGACTGATTGATGCGCGTCCGGTCGTTGGGAATGGCTGCTTGCGTTGGCTGAGACGACATTGCGAATTAGGGAAGAGAACATGCGACGAAAGGAACAACCGGCCCCGATGCCCATGACGGACATCCGGGCCGGATCGCCTTTCAAATCCTTTCTGACGGGATCAAGCGCCGGCACCACCGGCGCCTCCCCGAATGAGAGGGGGATAGTCCAGAAACCTGTTGAATTACTTCCATCGCTCAGACTGTTCAAGGACGATCAGCTGCAAGGCGGCCGATTGTGAACGAATGAGGCGTCCTTCCGGACGCCGCAGTGAGTGAGCATGAAGGCCAACGCCGCAGATGACGTCCTTCAACAGTCTGCTAGACCGGCTCGGCGGACTGCTGGCCGATGAACATATACCCGGTTCCCCAGATCGTCTTCAGGAACCGCGGATGGCGGGGGTCATCCCCGAGCTTCTGACGAAGACGGCTTACCACCACATCAACGGAACGATTGAACGATTCCCAGGGGATTCCGCGGGTCTGCTCCATCATGAAATCGCGGTCCAGCGGCTTCTGCGGGTTCTCGGCAAACAGACGAAGCATCTCGAACTCCGCCGTGGTAAGCTCCAATGGCTCGCCATCCAGCCGCGCGGACTGCGTGTTGACATCCACCTCCAGCCCGTCGAAGTTGTAAACGCCCTCCGTGCCGGGGTCCTTCATGGTCCTGCGAAGGACCACCTGGATGCGGGTCCAGAGTTCCCGGACATCGAACGGCTTCGAGAGATAATCGTCGGCGCCCGACTCCAGGCCGGTGATCCGGTCGTTCACCTCGCCGCGAGCGGTGAGCATGATGATCGGGACCGTGGAGTTTTCGCGGATCTTCGCCGCGGTCTCGAATCCGTCCATCTCCGGAAGCATCACATCGAGCACGATGACATCCGGATGGAATTCGCGGAGCTTCTTCAACCCAATCGACGGCCGCTCGGCGGAGGCCACCAGGGCGTTCTGCGATTCGAAAAACTCGCTCAGAAGATCGCTCAGCTCAGCGTCATCATCGATAATGAGAATGCGAATCTGATTCATGGTAATCAGTAGTTCTCGTGGAGAAAGATGTTCGATTGTATGATTTAGCACGGCGAATTTACGCCAGAAGCGAAGATTTTGCTACCTCTTTCACCCCTCCGCACCGATCAAGCTGAAATCATGCCGCAATGCCCATACCGCAAATCACCACTGTGATCCCATTCTGCAACATTCGGACAGGGGATTAAGTTCGGAAATGAGAGGCTTGGAGTGATGTAATTAATCGCAATCAGCGGTTTCAGCCATGGATTCAAGGGTGGTGGGCTCAGATCGGCATTATCGGTGAAGCGATGAATATTTATATTTCATCTCTTTCATATCCTTTGTTATCAGGCTCGCTCACTTTATCTATTCCAACAATGCAGAGAGATATCGTTCGATTTGAACACCTCGCGCTCTTCATGCTTCTTATTATGGCGACAACCTTCAACGGTTGCTACCTCCTTGATCTCTTTCATTCATTTCATCCAGACTATGGACCTGTCGCGGATTGGCACGGCGGCTATGAGGATGTCCAGATCGATAAAAACACCCACCGTGTCCGATACTATGGAATGGGACTGGCGCAGGAGAGGGCGGAGCGATATCTGATCTATCGCTGCGCGGAACTTACGGTGGCACAGGGATACGATTACTTTATCATCATCGATCAGGCGGACGATCCGCAAACCGAATCATCAGTAACAAACTCGACCACGTCGCAGTCAGCCAGTGGAACCGGGTTCAGCGCGACGGGAGCCTCTGTCACATCCCGCAGCAATGTGCAGACGTACACCTACTACAACCCGGTCAAAACGATCAAGGTCTTCAAGGGGAAGAAGCCGGAGGATAATTTCAAAGCCTACGATGGACGGGAAGTAACCGCCACGCTCGCCCCGAAGATCGAGTTTCGCGACTCCACTGACGCGGCGCGATAATCACTCCCCCCCAATGCGGATCATCAGGTCGATGTGCTCACGCTGGTGAAGTGAAATTCCTTCACCTTCATCGCCGGGACAAGCATCGGCTGATTTCCCTCGCGGGTGACGATCCGCTCGGGGCGGGACATCATCTCAACTCCCTTGAAGATCGCGGCCGGGCTCTCGTTCCAGCGGAGGTTGATCACGGGGCGGACGATCTTCCCATTCTCGATCAGGAATACGCCGTCGCGGGTAAGGCCGGTATAGAGGATGGTCCGCGGATCAACGCTCCTGATGTACCAGAAACTGGTCACCAGCAGGCCATGATCGGTGGCGGCCACCAGATCATCAAGCGAATGCTCCTCCCCTTCCATCACGGTGTTGGAGCCCCAGGGAATGGCGGGGAGATTCTTCTCCTTCGCCCAGAACCTGTCGGTCGAAAGATTTTTCAGCACGCCCTGCTCCACCCAGACGGTTTTGCCGAGCGGTATTCCATCCCCTCCCCACGGCTCCGACGGCACCAGTTTGCTGGCTGGATCGGAGTAGATGGTGATGTTATCGCCAAAAAGCTTCTGGCCGATCTTGGTCCCCTGCCCGGCATCGGAGAAATAGCTCCTCCCCTCATCCGCGCCGCGCCGTCCCAGACTCCAGCGAAAGAGCTTCAGCATATCTCCGGCGGCCGATGGCTCCAGCACCACCCGGTAGGCTCCGGGCTCAATCGGGGCGGGATTCTGCGATCGGAGCGCCTTCTCGATGGCGCGGACGGTGATGCTCTCAGCGTCGATCGTCGTTGCGCGGTGCGATTCCGCTGCCGCCCAGCCACTTCCGGTGCCGTCCGCCGTCCGAACGGTCAGCGTATAATTGGCGCCGGTGGAACGGTGATAGCCAAATAGCCCCCTGGAGTTCGCCAGCGCGCTGAAGCTCTCGCCGTTCTCGAAATATCCCGCCGAAACCAGATTCTTCTTCCTGGCCTCATCAATCGCCAGCCCCGCTATCCGCGCCCGGTCATCCGGCGTCAGGCGGACGGTGGACTCATCCCATTGCGGCGTCTCGATATAGGTCTGCGGGCCAAGCCTGGGCATATACTCAGGGCTCTCCGGCGAGAGATGCGCCAGCTCCTCGGCGCGCCGCACCGCCTCGCGGAGGGAATCATCGTCGGTCTGCGTGGTGGAATACGATCCCACGCGCTTTCCGAAAACGCAGGTGACGTTGAGCGAAAGAGTGCTCGTGGCGCCGGAGGTAGTCGGGCTGTTGCGGGCAAACCGGAGGTTGCCGGAAACGCCGCCGGAGAGGGAGGCCTCCGTCTCATCCGACTTCGCGTAGGAGATCACCTTGTCGAGAATTGTCTTGGCCTGGTCGCGAGTGAGGATCATATCGGTATCGATTTCAATGTCGTTTGTTCGGTCCGCGATTGGCGTGATTCCCCGTCGTGATGTCACGGATGGGAAAGCGCCGCCAGAACGTTGTTCATGATGTGAAGAAAGATCGCCGGCCAGATCGACCGGCTCCACCGCACGGTATATCCCAGCACGAGCGAGAGAAGAAGGATGCTTCCGGAAACCACGAGCTTTCCCGCGCCGAACGTCCCCGTCCAGATCCAGTTCGGCCAGTGAATCAGCACAAAGAGGATCGATACGACCACGTTGCCGAGCGTAAAGCCAAGCCGGCCCGCAACTCCCGGAAGGAGGAATCCCCGGAAGAGAATCTCCTCCAGCATCGCCGAGATCCAGACACCGCCGATGGCCGCCATCCATGCCCCCGCGTCCGACGCCGCAAGCCGTCTGAATCCGTCGGGATCGGTGACACCCGTGGTCATCACCATAAGCGCAAGAAAGATGACCGATGCGCCGATGGCGTTTATCAGCCCGGCCCGATCCGCGTCGCCGACCAGCAGGAGCGCGGGGAACGGCCTGACGCGATCGACGTATTTCAGATAAAGAACCGCCGGCAGAACCCAGAGGAGGAGCTTGACGCCGTTGGAGTAGATCGCCAGGAAGCCCGGAGAGAGCCGTTCATCGATCCCGAAGAGCAACGTGGCCCGGAACGTCCAGACCGCGAAGAAGGCGATGATGTAGATCGCGATCAGCCTTCCGCGGTTCCAGGCCGGATCGTTTTGATCGCCGGTCGGGGGACGTTTCAAACGTCCCCGGACAGTCTCCTCCGACAATCTATTCAAACGTTCTCCGACAATCGGTCAGGCATTCCGGCCGGTGTTGATGAAGTTGACATTTCTGAACCGCGCCGGCGCGCACCCGTGCGAGACCGGCGCCACCTGGCCGGGCTGCGCCTTGCCGCAATAATAGGAGCCGCCGAGCTTGTAATGCTCCTTGGAGCAGACGGCATCGCAGGAACGCCAGAAATCGAGCGTCATCGCCTGGAACGCCACGTCGCGGAGCATGCCGGTGATCTTCCCCCCCTTGATCTGATAGAAGACCTGCCCGCCGAACTGGAAGTTGCGCCGCTGCTGATCAATCGACCATGAGCCCTCCCCCTTGATCATCACGCCGTCGTCGATGCCGGCGATCAGATCCTCCGGCGAGAGCTTCTTCTCCCCCGGCAGCAGCGAGACGTTCGGCATACGCTGCATCGGCACATGCTCGTAGCTGTCGGCATAGGCGCAGCCGTGCGACTCATGATCGCCCACCCAGGCGGCCTGCTCACGGATCGTCTGAAAGCCGACAAATGTGCCGTCGCGGATGATATCGAACCGCGATGCCTTCACCCCCTCATCGTCGTAGCCGACCGTTGCAAGGCCGTGACGCTCCGTCCTGTCGCCGACGATGTTGATCACATCGGAGCCATACTTCAGCTTGCGGAGATCATCGGTGGTCACAAACGATGTCCCGGCGTAATTGGCCTCGAACCCGAGCGCGCGGTCCAGCTCCGTGGCGTGGGCAATCGACTCATGGATCACCAGCCACATATGCTCAGGCATCAGGATCAGATCCCGCTTCCCCGGCGTGATCGATGGGGCGGAGAGCTTCTCCACGGCATCCTCGCCCGCCTTTCTGGCATCCTCCAGCAGCGGATACTCCCGGCAATACTCGTAGCCGCGACCGATCGGCGTGCTGAACCCGGCGCGCGACTGGAAATCGGTCCCGTCGGCATTGACCGCCGTTACCTCGAACGACGGCCAGATTCTGAAGATATCCTGTTCGATCACCGACCCTTCGGTGGATGCGAAGAACTTCTTTTCGTTGGTCTGGAAGAGGGATGATTCGCAGAACTTCGCCCCCTTCGCCTTCAGCGCCTCCCGGTTGATCGCGAGGAGAAGATCCACCTTCTCCTCGATCGGGATGGTGAACGGGTTGATCTCGATCGGCGTGGACCATTTATCCTGAAACGCGGCCACGGGGGCCAGCATCACCGGCTCCTTCTGGAGTTTCGCGTTTGCCTTTGCGATTGCCACCGCCTGTTTCGCGGCACGTATCACCGAATCCCGCGTCACATCGGTGCTGGCGGCAAAACCCCATGCTCCCGAGGCCAGCACCCGCACACCGAACCCGAAGCTCTCATCGTCGGAGATCGACTGCACCTTATCCTCGCGCGTTCCCAGATACTGGTTCCGGTAGCGATTGATCCGGATATCGGCATAGGAAGCCCCCGCCTTGCGGGCTGTCTCCAGCGCGATTGTGGCAAGTGTTTTCATATCGGCATCGGGGAGTGGAGTTGGAGATGCGATGGCACTGCCGCCGCGCCCGCGAAGAAGAATCAGCCCGGCCGCCGCGGCGGAGGAGCATCCGATGAATTGACGTCGGTCCATGAAAATTTCTCAAAGGATGATGCGGGGAAACTCCGTGCCGATCCCCCGCCGGGAGAGTAACATCACCGGGCGCCGCTCTCGACGATCACGCCCGTTGTGGCGCTCCAGCCGGAGCCGGCAGCGCGACAGTAGTAAAGGCCCGCTGGCAGCGCGCGCGCATCGAACTCGGCGAATCGGAAATCATTGCTGATAAAGCTTTCGGTCAGGTCGATCACCCGCGCGCCGCGCATATCGTAGAGCGCAAGGCCAACGCCGCTGGTAACGCGAGCACCCCCTGGAAGCCGGAGCGTTATGCGGGTGGCGCCTGAACCGGGATTCGGCGCCACGATGATCCCGGCGCCGGAGCTTCCCGCGGCATCCTCCACCGAAAGGACCGGCAGCGATACCTCGCGACAGAAGACATCACCGCTCCTCGCCCCCACAAAACAGGTGAGCCCCGGAACCGAATCCCCCTGCTGCGGGAAGTTGAGCGTCCAGAGCGGCTGATCGACGGGAAAGCTGATTGGAAGGGTGAGCGAATCGATCCCGGCGATCTGCCCCAGCGTGACGATGCGGGGCGCCGCCGCAGGATGCGCGCGATGATAGCCCGCGAACGTCTGATCGCTCTTCAGCCGCGATGTCATCCCGTCGCTGTTCTCGTACGGCAGCGTAAAGTCCAGCCGCGCCCCCAGCGTCACCGGAAACGAAAACGCCGGAAGGCTCTGCGTCTGATATCCCACCAGCAGCTTTATCACGAAGATGGTGGCAAGCTTCCCCTGCGACGGGGAGTGAAAAACATAGCCCCAGACATCGGCCTGACCGGGGAGCTTCCCCGCCTGGAAGATGCTCCCCTTGGTGCTGTCCAGGTAGAACGATGCCTTCGATATCCCCAGATTGATCTCCCCGGAAACCACGGCGGTGAGGACCAGATCGCTCCCGAGCGAGTCCTGCGCCTTCTGCTGCGCGGTCTTCAGCCCGTCCTTCGCAAAAAACGGGGTCTGCACCTGAGCGCGAAGCGCACCGGCGGAACCGGCCACCAGAGCCACGGAGAGAGCAAGAAGGAACGAAAAAGTTCTCATCTGCGGATGTTGTCAGGATGAATTGGAATGCTGCTGAGGGAGATCGGGGTAGGGCGAAAATAGTATACCGAACCGGATAGTACAATGGAGAGCGGGCGAGGCGGGAAATGAGGATGGGTGATGATTCCGCCGGGGATGAAACGGCCGGCTCAGTTGCCACCGTTCAGGTCGAGACGAATCCCGAGCTGCACGCCGTACGATGTAAACGCGGGATGCTCCACGGAGGTGCGATAGACGAAGTGATCGGGGGAATCGGTCTGGTAGGTCCGCTCCAGCGAGACCACGTGCGGCGTAACCTGGGCAATGGAGACTGCCCCCTCGATCGACACGCTCTTCATCACCCTGTAGCGCACCGGCAACTCCCCGCCGAGACGCCATGCCGACGAGCTGGTGCCCGCATTTACGCCGACGCCGACCGTGAGCCGCTTTGCCGGGGAGACCGAGTAGTTATAGCCAACGCCCACCCACGGCTCATTCCGCAGGCGCAGCTCATACTCCACCGGAAGCTCCGCATTCGATCTGTTAGTGCTTGCACCCATGAAATGCCCGGGCGCCGGTGTTGGCGTCGGCTGATCCGGGTTGAGAGCGATTGCCGACGACGAGAGCGGCTCTCCCGTGTTCTCGCGGCGCGTTTCAGTGATCGCGGCGGATGTCCCGACAATCAGCGACAGTTGATGTCCACCTCCAAGCTCCATGCCGATCTGCACATTCATCTCCTCGGCAATCGCCCTCTCCCGCCGATCGATCATCGCCAGCCCCGGACGGACCGTGGCCGCCAGCCGTGTGCCGTTCCCCTCCGAACGATCGCTCATGACCGGAGGAACGGGAATCGATGCGATCGACGCCAGATGATCAACGGGCGATTCAGGTGGAGCCACCAGCGCAAATGACCGGATCGGCTCCGGGGCAACGGTCACGCTGTCGGGAACCATTGGAAGCGCGGGCGCGAAGATATCAGAATCGGGAAGGGCCGATGCGGTGGCGGAGGCCGACGGCAGAGGCCGGGAGGCATGCCCCCCGCTCCTTCTGATACCGGGAGGCGAGACAAACGGCCCCTGATCGGCAGGGAGATCGCTCATCTTCATCGCCACATCGTGCGTTACGGGCCGCGGCACCACGC
This sequence comes from Kapaibacterium sp. (SeqCode), assembly GCA_039917235.1. Taxonomy (GTDB): domain Bacteria; phylum Bacteroidota; class Ignavibacteria; order OLB7; family OLB7; genus JAFDZV01. The sequence goes on from JBDSJW010000027.1 coordinate 13,552, forward strand.
CGAATCTGTTGAGGATGGAGCTATCGCTGATAACGCCGATCATCACCACGGCCATCACCATCGCCACGCGGGCAACGCGCCAGCCGAAGCGACTGGAAACAGGATCGGCCGTTCGCGACGTGGCCGGCTGCTGAAATCCCTCCGCCCGAAGGCGATGAAACAACGCTTGCTCCGTCCCCACGTTCGGCAGATGCAGAAGAGGAGTGCGGCGGGCGGCTCTGGAAACAACGGTCAGCTCATGGAGGAGCGCGCGCGCATCGGCCGACTCCGCAAGGAGGCGATGGAGCTGGGTCAGCTCGGCGCGGGTCAGCTCGCCATCGAGATAACGCGATATAAGTGTTTCGAGATCAGCCACGATCGAGCGTACGGTATTACGATGGAAAATAGTGCGGGGGACGCGTTATCAGACCGTTGAACAGTCTGAAGGCCGAAAGTAATTCAACAGTCTGTTGGGAGCTGGTAACCGGGGATGGAGGAACACCGGCGGACCTGAAATTTTATTCCTTGCTCTCGATAAAGAGCGTCTGCAAGGCGCGGCGGATGGCACCACGAGCGCGACTGAGCCGCATCCGCGCCGCCTCTTCCGAGCAACCGATGATATCGGCGGTCTCCTCGTAGCTCATGCCATTCACCTCGCGGAGGATAAACACTTCGCGAAGCCCGGCCGGAAGCGTCTCAACCACGCGGTTGACCGCTTCCATCAGCAGCTCCTCGTTATCGGCATCACCGAAGAGATCGGAATGGGCTTCCTCGATCGATATCAACAGGTGCTCATCATGAACGGTCGGCAACTGGGTCAGATTGCGGCGGGAGCGGAGATAGTTCAGCGAGAGATTTCGGGCCACCCTGAAAAGCCATCCCCCCACGTTCTTGATCAGTTCGGCATGTCCCGTGGAGCATCGCCCCCGCTCGCGGAAGAGCCTGATAAAGCATTCCTGAAAGAGATCCTCCGCCGCGGGCTCATCGGCGCCGACGATCGAGTGGATATAGCTCAGAAGCCGCGCGGCATACCGGGCATACAGCGTGCTGTACGCATCGTCCTCACCCGAGGCAAAGCGGGCGAAGAGATCTTCGTCGCAAAGCACCGGAAGGATCGGCTCGATATGGGAACGCGGACTGGCCAGAATAAACTCCACAAGCGTAATGTTTTACATCCCTGGTGCGCTAGAGACACGGCAAGGGTTCAATGTAACACTTCAGATTAGTCGAATCAGTAGGGGTGAGAGAACCATTCGGGATTCAGGATGCTAATGAAATAGAGCAGCACCGCGAAAAAAAGGCCGAAGAGAAAGGTGCCGTAGACCAGGCGGAGCGAGCTATACTTGGACCGCACCACGTTGCTGAACGTCTGGAGATCGGCAATCCTCCCCTCCCGCGGATCATCATCATCCGATATCATCTCATCGTTCTCCAGCAATACGCCCTCGGACGATGCCAGACTGTCAATATGCCGCTGAAGAAGCAACGGCAATCCCCTGGCGGGACGGACCACGAAGATGGCACCGATGATCGTTGCGGCGCAGACCAGCATCAGCACCAATGTCGGGTATAGCAGATTATTGCGGACAACGGCGTTGACAATAAGGGCGATCAGGATGAGCAACGTATTGACGATGATCATGACATTCGCATTGGCATCGGCGGTGGAAACCAGATTGAAATGGATTCTGGAGATGATCCCGAGCATCCCCCCATCCGCCGCAATCGCCGGCGAAGCGTGCTGAAGTTCCAGTACGTTGGTGGCGTTCCGCCGGCCGGCCTCCTCATCGCGCGCCAGAAGCCTCCGCAGATGACTCTGCACCGCCACAAGATTTTCCGCCCGCTGCGGGCTCCATTCCACCTGCGCAAACCGCGTGTGGTAGGGATTTCCCCTCAGAAAATCGATCGTCAGGTTGGCCCATCCCAGCTCGGTGAAATGCTTTCCAAGCGCCAGCTCCCACTCCAGCCGGAGAAGCTCATTCCGTTCGGCGAAGCTCTTCCGTCCCAGATGGGCAAGATCGGCATCGCAGATGATCTCCTCCAGGATATTCCTCGGTCGCTGCGGCACCCGCGTTGCCAGAATGCAGCCGATCACCAGGGTGATATTCTCCTCGGGATATTCCCGCTCCCTCAGGAACCGCTCCGCCATCTCGGCGCCACGCTCCTCGTGCCCCTTGTACACCTCGGTATATCCGGCATCATGGAACCACGCCGCTAGCGACAGAATCTCCAGATCCTCATCATCAAGACCGGACCCACGCCCGATCGCCTCCACCCCCTTCACAACCTCGATGGTGTGCAGGAAGTTATGATAGACCAGTTGCTCCGGAAGCGAATCCCGCAACAGCACGAAGACGCTGTCGGAAGCCTGTTCGACAAGACTCTCTCTCTCCGCCGTGTTCATAGCAGGTATCTCACGATCGTGCATTGTTGGCCGGGCCGGTTGCCGCCTGAGCGGCTCCGCGAAGATACGTTTTTTGGATCGGGTGGAAAGGCTCTCCCCCGCACCTGACGAATTGCCATCGGCAGCCCCTCCTTCACGCTCTTATTTCCGCTCCTCCGCCTGCATCACGGTGTTGATGGCGACGGCGGCCCGCGTCCCCTCCGCCGCCGCGACGATCACAAACTGCGCGTCGCGGGAGGCATCGCCGGCCACGTACAGCCCGGGGATGCTGGTGCATTCGCTTCTGTCCACCCAGATGGCCCCCTTGCCGGTAACCCTGCACTTCAGTTTCGACGGGATGGCGCAGTTCTGCTCCTGGCTGGTGTTGAAGAAAAGGGCGCTTCTGGCAAGCGGCTCCCCCTCGGTGAAGATGATCCGCTCAAGCAGCCCGTTCTCCCCTTCCAGCCGGGCAACGTTTTCCTCGCGGATGCCGATGCCGTGCCGCGCCAGCCGTTCCCGCGACTTCTTCCCAAGCCCCGCCGGTCCATCGGTGCAGAGGATAACGTCGTTGCTCCAGGTTTTCATCGAAAGGGCCATTCCCAGCCCATGTTTTCCGCGGCCGTAGACGGCAATCGGCCCGTCGCGGTGCTCCCAGCCGTCGCAGTAGGGGCAGTGATGGACGCTGATGCCGTACATCTCGCCGATCCGCTCGATCTCGGGAATCGCGTCCCGTACGCCGGTCGCCAAAAGCAGCTTGCGCGATGTCAGCCAGCCATCATCCGCGGTACAGACGCGGAAGCCCCTCTTCACGGCCTCCACATCGATCACCTCCTCCTCGCGAATCTCCACATCGAATCCCTTCAGCTCCTCGCGCGCCAGCCGGAGCAGCTCGGTGGGGAGAGTTCCCTCGCGGGTGATAAAGTTATGAAGGCCGTGCGATGCCGCGTTGCGGGGTCGGCCGGCATCGCAGATCAGGACGCGCCTGCGGGAGCGCCCCAGCACCAGCGCCGCGCTCAGCCCCGCCGGGCCGCCGCCGATGATGATGACATCGTAATCGAATACCGTTGTTGATTTCATTGGACTGTAATCGTTGAACAGATTGTGCGGTGTATACAGCAAACGGGGTTCCAGGATATGAAAAAGCCCGGCATTGCTGCCGGGCCTGAGATTTTTCGGGACCGATGGAACTTACGAAGCCATTACGCCGCCACATCTTCCGGGACTTCCGAAAGGGCATCGATATCCATCTCCATATCCTCGTCCATATGATGAATCATCGAGAGCGACTCCGGGGAGTGCGCCACAAGCGTTTCCGACGGGATTGCATCGCGATTGCCGCGGCGCTTCGCCATCTTCCGCCGTTCCGCCTCCTGATAGATCTTCGCCGGCGGGCTCTTCAGATCCCAGACGATTCCGACCCATGAGAGCATTTTCAGGATATAGTGGGAGATATCGATCTCCCACCAGTAGAAGCCCTGGCGCTCCGAGGCAAGGTAGCGATGATGGTTGTTGTGCCATCCCTCGCCGAGCGTGATCAGCGCGAGGAAGAAGTTATTCCGGCTGTCATCGCTGGTCTCAAACCTCCGGCTGCCGAACATGTGGGCCAGGGAGTTGATCGTGAACGTGCCGTGATAGAGGATCGTGGTGCTGATAAAACCGCCCCAGATCAGCAACTGAAACCCGCTGGTATGCAACTGCGGAGCCTCGTGCTGAAGGATCATCCCGACGCCGTAGAGCACCGCCGCCATCAGGACCGCGGCCCAGATATAGTGCCGGTTCAACCAGCGGATCTCGGGGAACTTCTCAAGGTCATGGACAACCTTCGGATCGTACGCGCTGAACTTCTTGGAAAGAATCCAGCCCACGTGCGCCCACCATACTCCGCCAACCACTGGCGAGTGGACATCCTGCTCGGTATCTGAAAAACGATGATGATTGCGATGATGCGCCGCCCACCAGAGCGGCCCGTTCTGAAGCGATGTTGCCCCCATGAACCCCAGAATAAACTGGAAGACGCGACTGGTCTTATACGTCCGATGGGCAAAATACCGATGATATCCGGCGGTGACGGCGAACATGCGGACCAGATAGAGGAACACGCATACCGCAACGGCGGTCCAGCTTATCCCTGCCCATATAACGAGGAGACAGGTAACATGAATTCCAACAAATCCGATATTGAGAAGCTTATCGCCGGTACTTTTCTTCGTGTTTCGGGGCATGGGAAGAGAGATAACTGAACGAGTAACAATTCCAGTGGAACGCCGCCGGGGAGCGACGATGGATTACGAGCCGGACTGGTTTCAAGGGCTCCCCGCTCGTGGGAGAGACCACCGGGCACCGGTTCCGGGGAACCGATTCATCACCGAGGCATAGAGGATCAAACTACATCAAACTTCCTCCGCAACCTAGATGCTCAACAGCTTTTTACCGGAGGAAGTGCCGCCGGCATCAGGTCGCCGCCGGGGTGACAATCGCATCATGCGGCACCGCATGGGACAAATGCCACGGCCTTTTCTCTGAGCATGGTGGAGAATTTAACGGCCGGATGATGGCCGCGGGAGAAACTGCGGAAGGAGCCAGACAATATACGGTAACGATCGGGGAATAGTTCAGCGGAACATCGCTTCCATAATCGTCACGAAAGCATGACGCGCCGTTGCTCCCCCGGATTGGAATTTTCACGGGCGCTCATGGAATGTCACATGATTGCCCCGTTGATGATCATTACCTCATGCCGGGGGCAAGGATGAGAGATACCGCAACTACGCGCGCATTTCACCGTCAATCCAGCCCCCCTGAAATCATGACCAATGAATCACATCAACCGGATGAACGAATGAAAAGGACGATACTGGCGGCCGGCCTGATCGCATGCTCGATCATGAGCGCCGCATGCAATGTGGGGGACTGTATCAGTGGGTCCGGCGTGGTGATATCGCAGGAACGAACCATGGCACCGTTCGAAAGCATAACCACCGATGGCAGCATGCGCCTGGTGATCACGCAGGATACAGTGCAACGCCTTCGGCTGGAAGGGGAGGATAACATCCTGCCGCTGATCAGGACAACGGTGACCGATGGCAGGCTCACGATAAGCTCCGACCGATGCTATTCCTCGCAATCGGAGATCACGGTCTATGCCAGCATGAAGCAGATACGCGGGCTTCGCATCAGCGGCTCCGGCGATATCAGGAGCACCAACACACTGAGCGGCGACCGGCTGGAACTGGGGATCGAGGGCTCCGGCAATATCACCCTCGCGCTTTCCATGGCGACGACTACAAGCGATATCGACGGCTCCGGAAACATCCATCTGACCGGCTCCGCGCCAAATCAGAGGATATCCATCAACGGTTCCGGCGATATCGATGCGTCGGGGCTGGCCTCGGATACCAGCACGATTGCAATCAGCGGCTCCGGCAACGCCCGCGTGGATGTCGCGAAATACTTTGATGTCAATATCTCCGGCAGCGGCGGTATCTATTACAAGGGAACCCCGGCCATGACGGTCAATATCAGCGGCGCGGGAAAGTTGATCAAAATCTGATCGGG
>JBDSJW010000028.1:0-3090 GCA_039917235.1 Kapaibacterium sp. (SeqCode)
AAAGCGCGCGAATGATCATAAATACCCAGTTGATCCGATTAATTCGCGATGATAATGTTAGCAAACGGTTGAATTACTTCGAATGCCAAGACTGTTCAAGGACGCTCAGATGCAAGGCGGCCGCATCTGAGCGACTGAGGCTTCCTTCTGGACGCCGCAGATGACGTTGTTCAACAGTCTGTCAGGAAAATCCGCTCCCTGCTTCCTCCCACCAGCGCGATTGAAATCCCATAACAGGAGCGCCTGCCACGGGCCTCAATCAAACACCACCACATTGGATTGTTCTCAGTTGGGATGCGGATATGCCCTGTCGTAGCCCGGTCTCTTTGGCGGAAGGAAGGAGAAGCCCATTGAAGGTAACGCTTCGGCGATACAAGGCCTTACCTCGCGGCGTTGGATATGAGCGCCCGTTTCGGTTTATTGCCCCCAATTTTCCTTACGGGAACTCTCTCTTTCAGCAACCGATCATACACACTATGTCGATCATTCAGGACGTATACGCGCGGCAGATCCTCGATTCCCGCGGCAACCCGACGCTCGAAGTCGAGGTCACACTTGACAGCGGCGTTATGGGACGCGCGGCGGTCCCCTCCGGCGCTTCCACCGGCGAGCATGAGGCGGTGGAACTTCGCGATGGCGATCCGGGGAAATATTTCGGCCTCTCGGTGGAGCAGGCCGTGGAGAATGTCAACAGCACCATCTCCGATGAGATCGTCGGCCTGCCGGCCACCGATCAGGCGATGCTGGATGCGATGATGATCGAGCTGGATGGGACGGAGAACAAGTCGAAGCTGGGCGCCAACGCAATCCTCGGCGTCTCGATGGCCGTTGCAAAGGCGGCCGCGAAGTTCCACAACCTCCCGCTCTACCGCTACCTGGGGGGCGTTACCGCGCGCACGCTTCCGGTCCCGATGATGAACATCATCAACGGCGGCAAGCATGCTGACAACAATGTGGACTTCCAGGAATTCATGATCGTCCCGGTCGGCGCCGATACGTTTGCCGAGGCGCTTCAGATGGGAACCGAGATCTTCCATCAGCTTAAGAAAGTGCTGAAGGATCAGGGATTGAGCACGGCGGTCGGTGATGAAGGTGGATTCGCCCCATCGCTGAAATCGAACGAGGAGGCTATCGAGATGATCCTCCGCGCAATCGAGGCGGCGCACTACTCCCCCGGCAACGATGTCTGGCTGGCGCTCGACGTGGCCTCCAGCGAAATGTGGTCGGACGGCGGGTACAAGCTCTTCAAGTCCGATAACTCCATCAAAACTCCCGACCAGATGGTGGAGTGGTATCAGGCGCTGACCGAAAAATATCCGATCGTCTCGATCGAGGATGGCATGGCCGAGAACGACTGGGACGGCTGGAAGAAACTGACCGAGGCGATCGGCGATGATGTGCAGCTTGTGGGGGATGATCTCTTCGTCACCAACAGCGAATTCCTCTGGCGCGGCATCGAACAGGAAGTCGCCAACTCAATTCTCATCAAGCTCAATCAGATCGGCACGGTCTCCGAGACGCTGGAAGTGGTGGAGCTTGCGCAGAAAAATCTCTACACCGCCATCATCTCCCATCGCTCCGGCGAAACCGAGGATGTAACGATCGCCGATCTTTCCGTGGCAACCAACGCCGGGCAGATCAAAACCGGCGCCCCCAACCGCACCGACCGGATCGCCAAGTACAACCAGCTTCTCAGAATCGAGGAGGAGCTTGGACCGACAGCGGAATTTGCTGGTGAATCAGCGTTCTCACGCGGAATTATCTGATACGTTGTCGTTTTGTCGGGGCAGGTTTCAAACCTGCCCTCTGTGGACTGTTAGGGCAGGTTTCAAACCTGCCCCAACGTGCGTTGACGTGCATCGACGTTTTTCCGACCGGAAGTAAGCACATCGGCAAACAATCCAACTTAATCGCTCGAAATACATGCCTATTATTTTCGGAACCGACGGCTGGCGCGCCATTATCGCCGAGGATTTTACGTTCGCAAACGTCGCGATTGCGGCGCGCGGGGCGGCGCAGTTCTACAAAAAGCATCCGAACGCGGCGGCGGGGATGATCGTGGGATACGATGCGCGATTTCTCTCCGATAAATTCGCCGAGACGGTGGCGCGCGTCTTCGCGGCCGAGGGGCTGAAAGTATTGCTGAGCGATGGCATCTCCTCCACCCCGCAGGTTTCGCTCGCCGCGAAACAGAAAAAACTTGCCGGTGGCGTAATCATCACCGCGAGCCATAACCCGGCGGAATATAACGGCTTCAAGCTGAAAGCCAGCTACGGTGGCCCTTCGGCGCCGGAGGATATCGCGAAGGTGCAGGCGAATATCACGAAGATCGAGGAGAACCCGCCGAAGAAGGCAAAGGCGCTTCCCGAACTGGCGGAGTTTATCAAGGCGAAAAAAATCAGAATGTACGATACGAAAAAAGCGTATCTCGATTATATCCGTAAGAAAATCGATCTTGATTTAATCATAACATCGGGCGTGAAGGTTCTGTACGATCCGATGCACGGCTCCGGCATCCACACAATGGATCTCCTCCTCCCCGATGTCGCGCAGCTTCATAACAGCTTCAACCCATCGTTCGGCGATCTTGATCACCCGGAACCGCTCGGCGAATATCTCCCGGGGCTGATCGCCGGCATGAAAACCGGAAAATATTCCGTCGGCCTTGCCACCGATGGCGATGCCGATCGGCTTGGCGCGGTGGATGAGGATGGAAATTTTGTGGACGCGCACCGGGTGTTTGTGCTGCTGATGAAATATCTCTACGAGGACCGGAAACAGAAAGGGGCGGTCGCAAAAACGATATCGCTGACAACGATGGTCAACGATTACTGCCGCCGCAATAATATCACGATGCACGAGACAGCGGTCGGCTTCAAGTATATCGCGCATCTGATGACAACCGAGAAAATCGTGATCGGCGGCGAGGAATCGGGGGGGCTTGGGACGATTCTCCATATCCCCGAGCGCGACGGAATATTCAACGGACTACTGCTGCTGGAGATGATGGCGCGTCGCGGAAAAACGCTCGGCCAGCTCTCCCGCGAACTCGATGAGGAGTTCGGCCCGCACCGCTACGCTCGCCGCGAT
>JBDSJW010000029.1:0-9092 GCA_039917235.1 Kapaibacterium sp. (SeqCode)
CTGTGAAGTTCCTGCTTCTGCTCCGCGGACAGTGCTTCAATAAATTTCATCGAATGGGCTTCCTCTCATTGTTGCCCATAAGATACCTCTTTTATTCTGTTCGATTATTTACCCCCAGGTACTTAATTATGATGTCGCCGCTTTTCCATTTTCATTCCATAAGGATATCAATCTTTTTCCTCTTCCGCCGGATCATTCAAATCCAGCTTTGGAAGAAAATATTTCGCAAATAACTCCGTATAGCTTCTGGTCCCGGTTTTTCGATGAATCATTTTCAAATGATGTTTTACTCCATCCATCGAGATACTCAATATCTCCGCCATCTCTTTATAAGAGTGGCCGAACAACTGTAAGATGACAACCTTCTGTTCCTGACGACTGAGCCCAAACTCTACAATAAGCGATTGCAATGCAGTCGAGAATGTCCCAACGTTCGGATCAGCATATTGACGGCGTGCAACAAGATCAGAGAGCACAAAGACTATGAATGGCTCCAGGTTTTTCACCAATTCAATAGTGGCATCTGAAACCGGCGGGCGTCGAATCTCGCGAAGCAGCATTATCGTCCCCAGATACGCAATTCCCTCAAGATTATAATCAAAACTGTGGGGAGCATGATATTGCTCCAGTGGAAACGCCTGTTTGCGAAGCTCCTCAATTAATGCGTCGGAACGCAGTCCCGTGTGTAATCGGGAATTCACACTTATAATTTCATCCAAGTCAACGACATTGTAGCTCGTAATCGCCACCACCGGTTCATATTCCGCTGGATTACGCAGATCACAGTTGAAATTCACATTCACCGCGATTCTATCCACATCACCCAGCATCAACCGTAATTCCTCACGGAAACTGGAGACCCATTCCATTGGATTAACCACAACGGGAAGCGTATTTAGAAAACGCAGGAGGCGGTCCGGGATGATCAAGGGTGTCGTCACGTTCGAACTACGGTTAGTGCCTGAGGGGCTGTATACGTGCATTGCCTTGCAAATCGAATAAAAGTACGGAAGGCCCTTCGGTCATCATCAAAATCTCCTTCGTCTTAGGAGATTTTGAGATAATCGGGGAATTGGGCATTCAGGATGCCGTAAAGGTCGCCAGAGGGCGGAATCAACTGATATCAGCGTCGGGACCTCCGCATCAGCGTTCTAATATAGATCATCCCTATAGAACATTTGATACGGTCATCGTGCAGAATGATATCCGAAGAACGCGGGCACCACAGTATCTATTATATAGATATGATAGTCCCGTGATCATGCATAACCCGCCGGAATTTCCACCGACCTGTCACGGTGCTGAAAAGAGATATCGTGCATGCCTTATATGACATCCCCCGCCATATCATGAATTTCCTCTCCGGCATGGAGCAATTCCGACATGGCGCGGGTCGGGTAGTTTATCGTGGAAAGCATGCTTTGGGCCTCAAAACGGCCTCCCTTAACATTCGTCCCCTTAACATTCGTCACGGAATGCCCCCGCGGTCTTCTCCTGGCCCGATCTCCAGCTTCTCCACCAGCCGCCGCCGGCCAACTGGTTGCAGGTTTCAGCCACGGAAGCCCTCTACCCTTAACGCATAGGGCTAATCGACGTTCCCTCTCAGATTTTTTTGATCGCCGTGACAAATTTTGATTGAGTTATTCCCATCTCTCATGTTATCTTGCTGTGCGATTTCAACTGGTCCTAACCTCGTAGTTGATATCGCAAACGTCCAATATCAGTTCGCTGCTGCGTTCTCAAGGTCCTCTTAGACGCAGGCACATCTTTTGCTAATACAAAGTCAGACTCGGTTCATCTCAATCTGAGATCCTGTCCATCTCGTATAGAGAAGGGATTATCAGTTGTGAGTTCCCGGTCAATAACAATTTATCAAGGTGGGGAGCTACTCCTCCGGTTGGTTTCCGTCCAGGAAAACCAGCTATCCATCACTGGCTTGTCCGCCGTGATGAATGGTACCGGGCAGGCGTGTTTCCCTTACTGCCAGAGCATTCATAGGTCCAGTTATGCTCAACCTTCTACCGTTCTCGCGTACATTTTTCGCGATGTCCTTTCTGGGCATCATGCTGTCGTCATCCCTCGGCGCACAGCCCATCGCAAGCAATTATCAGCACCAGAATTCCTCCAAGGCCAGCGCCCAGGGAACGCTTGATCCGCTTGCCGATAAGGTCGATCAGAAGCCGATTATCTCCGTGCCAACCCTCTCCAGGGTTCAGGGGATCAACTCGGCCGACCGGGATAACAGCCCGATCGTCTCGGCCGATGGCAACCTCCTCTTCTTCAACTCCACGCGCCGTGGCGATCGCCAGTGGGCACGCTACAACCCGATGAAGCAGCGCTACGATGAGGATATCTACTACGCGGTCCGTTCTCCTGTCAGGAGCAACGAGGATGCGTGGGAAGAGCCGATCAACATTGGGAATACCATCAACAGCAGCGAGGATGATGGCGTTGTCGCAATCAGCCCCGACGGCCAGAAGCTCTATTTCAACTCCCTGAAGAAGGGATGGGAGCAGGATGGCGGCCCCTTCTACTACGCACGGCTTCACGGGCGTGACTGGACGGAGATCACCGGCCTTGGCGGCGGCATCACGCAGTTCTTCCATAATCGCCCGAAAGGGATCGGCTTCCGCATCTATGGCGGCTCGGTCAGCTCCGATGGCAACGATTTTTACTTCGCGACAAGCCTCTTCTCGCCAAGCAGCAAGCATCAGATCTGGGTTTCCCATCTGGTCAAGGGAGAGTGGAGCTACCCGGAGAATCTTGGCCCCACCATCAACAATGCCGGCGCAAACTACGCACCGTGCATCGCGGCGGACGGCAAAACCCTCTTCTTCTGCGCCAGCGGCCGTAGCGGCTATGGCGGCGATGACATCTTCGTCTCCTCGCTGGAAAACGGCGCCTGGAGCGAGCCTGTGAACGTCGGCGAGCCGATCAACACGCCGGAGGATAATTCGTTCCTCTCAATCCCCGCATCGGGCGATCGCGTCTATCTCTCGGTCACCCGCGACGGCAACGAGGACGTCTACGTTGCGCCGCTCCCCGAGATCCTCCGCCCGAACAACGTGGTACTCCTCTCCGGCAGCGTTACCGACAAGGTGACCGGCCTGCCGATCGAGGCAACGGTGGTGATCGAGGATCTCCAGACCGGACAGACGATCTTCAAGGCGAACAGCAACGCGACCAACGGCAATTACACAACGGTCCTCCAGCCGGGCCGCGACTACGGCATCTCGATCAACGCCCCCGGCTACATCTTCCGCTCGGATCGCTACACGATCCCCGAACGGACGCCGTACAAGGAGTTCAATCATCCCGTGGAGCTGGAGAAGCTGAAGACCGGCGAGAGCTTCGTGGTCAACAACATCTTCTTCGATTACAACACGGCAACGCTCGACAACGCTTCGCGGCCGGAGCTGGATCGGATCATCGATCTGATGAAGGAGCACGGAGCGCTTAAGATGCAGGTCAACGGCCATACCGATAACGTCGGTTCCTCGGACTTCAACTACAAGCTCTCGGTGAAACGCGCCGAGGCGGTCCGCGATTACCTGATCACAAACGGCGGCATCGACTCAGCACGCATCAGCGTCAAGGGCTTTGGCTACAAGAAGCCGGTTGCCTCCAACAAGTCGGAGGAAGGACGTCACCAGAACCGCCGGAGCGAGTTCACGGTGCTCCAGATGTAAACAGAGAATTGGTTTAGGGTTAGGTTAGAATGGGACAGATGGGCCGGGCGTTCTTTCGAGAACCCCGGCCCGTCTGCGTTATGCACTGTCGGGGGACATTCCCTGACGCCGCCATGAGCGACGGTGAAGACCGATAAAGCAGAGATGTTACCAGGGAACGTTTGAAACATCCCCCGACAGGCTCATTTATCATAACTTTGCCGTTTCCTTAACCCCATGGACATAGTTAACAGGAGAAGTATGATCAAGCGCGAAGAAGCACTTGAGTACCATCGGATGGGACGACGCGGCAAGATGGAAGTCGTCTCCACCAAACCGGTTTCCACGCAACGCGATCTTTCGCTGGCCTACAGCCCCGGCGTCGCCGAGCCGTGCCGCGATATCGCGGCCGATGAGGAGAAGGTGTACGAGTACACCGCCAAGGGAAATCTCGTCGGGGTGATATCGAACGGAACCGCCGTCCTCGGCCTCGGCAATATCGGCCCATCCGCCAGCAAGCCGGTGATGGAAGGGAAGGGCGTTCTCTTCAAGAAATTTGCCGATATCGATGTCTTCGATATCGAAATGACCCCGACCGACCCAAAGGTGCTGATTGAGGCGATTGCCGCGCTGGAACCGACGTTCGGCGGCATCAACCTGGAGGATATCAAATCGCCGGAGTGCTTCGAGGTGGAGGAGGCGCTCAAGGCACGGATGAATATCCCGGTGTTTCATGACGATCAGCACGGCACCGCCATCATCTCCGGCGCGGCGCTGATCAACGCCCTGGAGATTCAGAAGAAGAAGATCGAGGATGTCAGCATCATTGTCTCCGGCGCGGGGGCTGCCGCCATCAGCTGCTCACGGTTCTATGTGCTGCTGGGGGCGCGGATCGAGAATATCTCCATGTGCGATTCGAAAGGGCTGATCCATAAACACCGCAACGATCTGAATAAATACAAGGAGGAATTCGCCAACGGTGATGGGCCGGCCACGCTCGGCGACATGCTGAACGGCGCCGATGTCTTTATCGGTCTCTCCCAGGCGGGACTGGTGACCAAAGAGATGATCGCATCGATGGCCCCCCATCCCATCGTTTTCGCGATGGCAAACCCCGATCCCGAGATCAGCTACGAGGATGCCACGTCGGTGCGGAACGATATCATCATGGCAACCGGCCGGAGCGATTATCCGAATCAGGTGAACAACGTTCTCGGGTTCCCCTTCATCTTCCGCGGCGCGCTCGATGTCCGCGCCCGCGCCATCAACGATCATATGAAGCTGGCCGCCGCGCATGCAATCGCGCAGCTGGCGCGGGAGGATGTGATCGATTCTGTTATCCGCAGCTACGGCGATAAACCTCTCAGCTTCGGCCCCGACTATATCATCCCGAAACCGTTCGATCAGCGCGTCCTCCTCTGGGTTGCCCCGGCCGTGGCAAAAGCCGCGATCGAGAGCGGCGTTGCCCGCAAGCCGATCCTGGACTGGGAGGAGTATCACGACGAGCTGGAGACACGGCTCGGGAAATCGCGCGGGTTTATGGTGCCGATCATCAATCGCGCGCAATCTCGCCGTCCGCTCAAGAAGGTGGTGCTGCCGGAAGGGGAGGAGATATCCGTCCTGCGAGCCGCGCAGCGGGTGGTGGAGGAGAAGATCGCAATCCCGGTGCTCCTTGGCAGGCCGAACCTGATTGCGACGCTTGCCGCCGAAAACCATATCGACCTGACCGGCGCGGAGATCATCAACCCGATGGAGGATGCGCGGCGCGATGAATATCAGGAGGTGTTCTTTCAGCTTCGCGCGCGGAAGGGGACCACGCTGGCAACCGCGCGGCGCCTGATGCAGCGGACAATGTACTACGGGCTGATGATGGTTCGCATGGACCACGCCGACGGGCTGGTTGCCGGCGCGTCGATATCCTATCCCGACGTTATCCGTCCAGCGCTTCAGACAGTGGGACGCGATAACCGCTACTCCCGCGTTGGCGGATTGTATGTGATAATGCCGAAATCGGGGGGGCAGTTCTTCCTTGCCGATACCACGGTGAATATCGATCCGACGGCTGAGCAGCTTGCGGAGATAGCGCTGATGGCCTCCGAAACCGCGACACGATTCGGCGCGACGCCGCGTGTGGCGATGCTCTCCTTCTCCAACTTCGGCGACTCCAAACATCCGAACGCGCTGAAGATGCGCCGTGCCACGGAGCTGGTGAAATCGGAGCATCCGCATCTGATGGTCGATGGCGAGATGCACGCGGATATGGCGGTGGTGCCTGATATGCTGAACTCCACCTATCCGTTCAACGAGCTGGGAGGACAGGGGGCAAACGTCCTGATCTTCCCGAATATCGACGCCGGAAATATCGCCTACAAGCTGCTGATGCGGCTGGGCGAATGCGAGGCGATCGGCCCGATCCTGATGGGGATGAACAAGCCGGTTCATGTGATTCAGAACTCCAGCCAGGTGCAGGATATCGTCAACATGGTGGCGATCACCGTCACCGAGGTATGGGACCGGGCAGGCGCCTGAGATCGTCGTATATTGTCGTTCCTATCCAGACGCGGACGCCCCGCCCAAACCGAGCGGGGCCGCTCCGCGAACTAACATTTCCCTTATCTCTCCCGTTATCATTCGAGAGGCACCAGTAGTGGGGCTTCGTTCGGAGATGGTGGGTGAACGGGCTGATCATGGGACCAGCGTCCTGTTTCCGGCCCGGAACAACAAAGCTCGATCGAACAGATTGGCTGGTAAAACACTTCGGCAACCGCCGACCTCCGACGACCAACTGCTCCGCCTAGTAGCCTCGGGCGACAAGCAGGCGTTCCTCACGCTCTACGATCGCTATCGCGAACGGTTATTTACCTATTGCTGTAGAATGATCGGGGACCGGGAGCGCGCCAAGGATGCGATGCAGGATGCGCTGTTAAAGGCGTATCAGAACGCCGCGATGTACCAGGAGGGAACAAATGTTGCCGCATGGCTCTTCCGGCTGACCCGTAATGTCTGCATCGATGCGATCCGTGCCCGGAAGGAACACGATCCGATCGACGATCTGCAACTCACCGTTCAGGAGCGCGCTCCCGACGTGATGCTACAGGATGCGTTGACCGAGGAGATCGAACGGCTTCCGGAGATATATCGCGAGGCGGTCGTTCTGCGTGATGTGCAGGGGCATTCATATGATGAGATCGCGAAGATCACCGGGACGGCGATATCAACCGTCAAGTTCAGGATCTTCAAGGCCCGAGACACATTGCGCCAACGTTTAGCCATTTACTTGAAAGATCAATGAACGAGGAACTACATCATCTTCTCGATGGCGAGCTATCCGACAGCGAGACTGCCGAGATGCTGCGGAAACTCGCGGAGGATGGTGAGCAACGGTCGCTCTTTCGCCAGCAGTTAATGCTCCAGAGCGCGCTCTATCGCAACGAGGCCCACCAGCCGATGTCCTCCCCGGAGGTTTCGGAGATGTTCGGGCGGCTTTCCAATGCGATCGGCGCCCCCGTGGAGAATGCGGCGAGCAGATTCGGCACAAAAGCGCTCGGCATGCTCGGGATCGGCCTCCTGGTCGGTTGCGGGCTCGGATTCCTGATCAATTCCACGACCGGTGGCGGCGAAACCCGCACTCCACCGGTCGTCATGATCCCACACGCCGACACCATCAGGGTGATGACGCCGGCCCCATGCAACAGCGATTCACTGATCGCCGCGGTTCGCGACTCGATCGCCGCGGCGATTGTCCCGGCCCCTGCTCTCGTCGCCAAAAAGCGGACGGCCCATCTCCCCCGGCCACCGAAGAATATGATAACAACCGGCTCCGATCTGGTTGGACATTCAAAACACCCCCCGCCCGTAACGCCATAAAGGCAGCGGGCCGGGGCTGATACATACGTCGACCGCAACATCCTCCAGACTCAGAGGATGATTGCGAACGCAAAGGGATAGATGCTCGGTAAGGGAGGCATCTATCTCTTTTCACGTTACAGGGAATTGAATTCCGATGGTGTGATTATTCCGCTCGCTTAAGCCGGATGACCGGGTGCCGCGACACATCGCCGCCGATCCTGATCGTCTCCTCAGGCGCAACCCGCGCCAGACGCCGCGAGGCAAGCTGTGCCCGATCGAACTCCACGCGATATTCCCCCGCCGCCACGCCGGTAATCAGCATCGTCCCGTCGGCAAACACCTCGCCATCATACAACGCGTTTCCGGAAACCGCCGCCAGTTGCACGCGAAGCCCGTTCAGATGTGCCGCCACCGCTTCGCCTCCCGCGGCCGAATCAGCCACCACAAGGCATCGCCCGGCAACATCGCCCCCTTCCACATACGGCACATCCACCGCCACCGCAGCGCCGGGGGAGGAGAAGACGCCGTAGCGGAGACGGCTGGGGAAAAGGCCCTGCGGCGCGTAATCCCACCGGTCCACATCCAGAACCCAGACCATGTTCGGGGTCAGCAGGGGGAACTCCCCCTCCTCGGCGGTAAGTTCGGTATTTCCCTGCCGGAGCCGCGCGTGGGGCGCCGGCAGATCCTCCTCGCCATCATCACGGACGCCGTTCCCGTTCCGATCCCTGAACGCCCGCACCACAATCGCCGAACGGCCCAGCGCGTAATCCGGCGAGAGAAGCACGCCATTCCCCGTGAATGCCACGCTCCCCTGAGCAAACATCGTGCTGGTGACGGACTCCGTGCCGGACTGATGATCCGCGAAGGCAAAGATCCGCGCCGGCGCGAGGTTCAGCTCAAGCTGCGCGGTGACGGCCCCCCGCGACCACTGAAGGCCGGTGACGGAATACCCGACGCTGATCCCCATGAATTCGGTCAGACGGAGATATCCGGTCACATCAAGCAGCGCCAGCGACCGGGTACGATAATCATATGTGCCGCCGGCGCTCACAAGCGTCCCGCGCAACGGCGTTGCAATCAGGCGGAACGTGCTCTGAATTCCGCCGCTCCGCCCGGTCGTGTCAATCTCCCCGCCCCCCCCATCGCACGCGTGAAAGTCGTGGAGAGGAAGGCGTTCACCCCGGCCAGATAACCGGAGATCTGCGGGGTGGCGGTAACGAAATATCCATTTCTCCGATGCTCCACCCGTCCGGCGCCACCAATCGATACCTGCCCCAGCGGGATACTGGCGGAGATGGTGGAAATAAAGGAACGGTCCCGGAGCGAAAAGGAGTCAACCGCCAGCCGGAACGATCTGTTCCCCGGCGTTACCGAGAATAAATCGCCGGAAAGCATGCGGGAGAGAGGTTGGTAATGCAGGCCAAGCGTGCTCGATTCCCCCAGCCACAATGTGGCAAACGTGCTGGCGGAGATGCTGTCGGCGGTAATCGCGCCGTATTCCGAGGGGCGCAGCCGGCCATCCATGCCCACTGTCAGGCGCGCGAGCAACCCGAAGTCGATCCTTCCCTCGCCGCC
>JBDSJW010000030.1:0-4256 GCA_039917235.1 Kapaibacterium sp. (SeqCode)
GAAGAACTGGCGCGGCATCGATGTTGGCGACGTGAGTGCGGATTTCGATCTGGTGGCGTCAGTATCGTCGTTGTCATCGTCATCGTTGTCGGGGGACGTTTAAAACGTCCCCTCCCCATCGTGCGGATCCGTTTTTCCGATTGACAACTGTGATACGCTGGGGACGTTTTAAACGTCCCCCGACGGACAGATCAATCGCTAATTATTACTCGCTCCCTCCTGAATCCAAACCGCGATGCCATGGACCTGGTTGGCGTTAAGGACATTCACGATCGGATAGGAATGGGGAAGCCGGCCATCGACGATCTGCCAGAGGACGCTGCTGGCGGAGTCGCCGGGGCGTACCAGTCCCGGACTCCTGAAAAGGTTGATGTAGGAGGTAAGCTGCAATCCCCCGGCCGCATCGGAGGAGTTGTGGCAGCCGCCGTATGTGCAGCCAAGATCAAAGAGCGGAAGCACCTGCCTCCCGAAGCTGACGTTGGAGGCTGGGAAGACGACCTGTCCTGGCTGCGTTATGGTCTCCTGGCTCGAACAGGAAACCGCGATTCCCGTTGCCAGCATCGCTCCGAGAAGCGGCAGATAGAGGCGCGAGACTATCTTCATATCGTTAGCGTGATCGTAGCAAAATGCCCCGGAAGGGCTTCATGGCAGCCTGTTGAGACGCGGGAGCGCGCTCAATAACTTTCGTTCTCGTTCGGAAATGTCCCGTCGCGGATATCCTGGACATATCGTTTTACCGCGTCGGCGGTTCGTTCGGCGAACGTCTCGTAGCGCCGCACAAAGCGCGGGTTGAAGTCCAGCGTCAGCCCCAGCATGTCGGAGTAGACCAGGATCTGCCCATCGCAGTGGGGGCCGGCGCCGATGCCGATGGTCGGGATGGTAAGCCGTTCGGTGATCTGGCGCGCAAGATCGGCCGGCACTTTCTCCAGCACAATGCCAAATGCCCCCGCCTCCTCCAGCGCGATGGCATCGGTGATGATCTTCGCCGCCTCCTCCGGGTTGGTTCCCCTGGGCCTGTAGCCGCCGTACTGATGGATCGACTGCGGCTGAAGCCCCAGGTGTCCCATCACCGGAATTCCGGCGGCGGTCATCCTCCGCACCCCTTCCGCCTGTTCAACTCCCCCCTCCAGCTTCACGGCGCTTGCATCGGTCTCCTTCATGATCCGCCCGGCGTTTCGGAACGCCTCGTCGGCGCGGACCTGATAGGTCATAAAGGGCATATCGGCAACCACCATCGCCCGCTCCACGCCGCGTGTTACGGCGAGCGTATGATAGATAATCTCGTCAAGCGTCACCGGGAGCGTTGTGGATCTTCCCTGCACCACGTTCGCCACCGAATCCCCCACCAGGATCACATCGATTCGCGCGCTGTCGAACAGCCGGGCCATTGTGGCGTCGTATGCGGTCAGCGCTGAAATGCGGATGCCGAGGCGCTTCATCTCCTGAAGGCTCCGCGTGGTAACTCGTTTGATCTCGCTCATGCTCGATGTTCCGGATTGCTCAGTCGGCCCGTTCGGGGACGAAGTGGCGTGAAGGGAAAGGTTCCGTGGGGAGGGGGTCGATAACAGGTTCGTGGGCCGATGCGCGGGTCATCGTGGCGCCGAATGTTTCGGCGAAGCCTTGCGCAAGCATCTCCGCGATCTCCCCGAACGGGGGGATTTCCCCGCCGATCATATCGCGAAGCGTCGCGGTCCGTTCCGCCAGTCGTGTTCTCAGGGCATCCCTGCGCGCCGCCGCGATGGCTGGATAGAGAAGATCGATGATCTCCAGATGGGCATCTCCCAGCAGGAGCGATCCATGCTGAAGCAGCACGCTTCCGTAGCGCCGCTGCGCCGATCCCAGGAGCTTCCGTCCGCGCCATGTCAGCTCGTTCAGTGCCGAGGCGCTGAAGCAGCTTGCCGACTCCTCCTGCGTGTAATGCTCCCGGAAATCGGGCTGGCTTCTGCTGAACTCCAGATCGCTCGCGCCGGTCATCTCCAGTCCGCGACTCAGCGCCCCGGTGATTTTGGCGTATGTCTCATGGATTCCGGCGCCGTTGCTCGGCATCGCCACCGCGTAGGTGATCTCCTCGGCATGAAACACCGCCCGCCCGCCGGTGGGACGCCGCACAAGGCCGTAGCCGCGATCGCGCAGCATCCCTTCATCAATCCCCTCATCGCTCTGATTATGTCCAAGCGAGAGGGTATACGGGTTCCAGGAATAGAGCCTCAGCCTGGGGATGCCGTCACGGCCGCACGCCTCCGCCATCGCCTCGTCGCGGCGCATGTTTTCCGTGCCGCTCAATCCCGGCTCGATGTTGTATATCCACTCTGTGTTCACGTCGTGAAGTTACCGCGATTGATGGAAGAATGGCAAAAGATTGCCGGAGAGCATGGCGAACCGGGGCGTGATCCTTACATGGCCCCGCCGATCCGCCCGCCGTCGCCGTCGAAAAAGTGGGCGCGGTCCGATGCGACGCGGAGAAAGATGGTATCGCTGTATCGGAGCGGATGATCGGGATGGATGGAGGCGATCCCGAGTCCCTTTTCGGTCGGGAAGTGGACAAATGTCTGGTTGCCGAGCGTCTCGACGATCTGCACAACCGTCGGGAAGGCGAGCGGATCGGACTCGGTGGTGATAAGGAGATGTTCCGGTCTGATGCCGATGGCCGTTGCGCGCTCCATCTCCGCCGGTATCCCCTCCAGGGCAAGCGTGATCCCCCCCGGGCCATTCTCGACGAAGGTGATGCCATCGGCGGTGCGGCGGAGCGCGCCATCCAGAATATTCATCCCCGGCGTTCCGATAAAGCCGGCCACGAACCTGTTGACGGGGGCATTGTAGAGCTCAAGCGGCGGGGCTATCTGTTGTACTTCTCCACCGTTCATCACCACGATTCTATCGGCCATTGTCATCGCCTCCACCTGATCGTGCGTGACATAGATCGATGTGGCGAACAGCTCGTGATGGAGTTTCTGAAGTTCCGCCCGTGTCTGCGTTCTGAGCTTGGCGTCCAGGTTGGAGAGAGGCTCATCGAAGAGGAAGAGCTTGGGGTTGCGGACGATGGCGCGTCCCAGGGCAACGCGCTGGCGCTGGCCGCCGGAGAGTGCTTTCGGCTTCCGGTCCAGAAGCGGTTCAAGCTCCAGAAGCCGGGCCACATCGGTTATCCGCCGCCGAAGCTCCCCCTTTTCGGTCTTCCGCATCTTCAGCGCGAACTCCAGGTTCTCCCGGACGGTCATATGGGGATAGAGCGCATAATTCTGGAAGACCATCGCGATATCCCGATCCTTGGGATGGACATCGTTCACCACCCGGTCGCCGATTCTGATCTCCCCCTCGCTGATCGTTTCCAGCCCCGCTATCATCCTGAGCGTTGTCGATTTACCGCAGCCGGAGGGGCCCACGATGACGAGGAATTCCCCATCCGGGAGGTCGAACGAGACATCGCGAACGGCGACGGTGCCGTCGTCGTAGCGTTTGGTGACGTTATGAAGCGAGACATTTGCCATGCGGGCAATATAGCGAGGAGTTCGCGGGCGGTTCAAATGGAGTGTGGCGCGGAAGGGGCTGAAGCGGGGAGGAGATGCGCCGGAATCCGGGGCGGGGACGCTGGTCGTCCCGGCGCCCCGGATGGGCTGCACGGTTGTTCGGTATCTCCCGCCGGGGCGGGTCAGTGCATGAACAGATACGGCTCCCATTCCCGTTCCACTGTTCCCACCACGTTCTGAATAAACGTCACGTGGTTGGGGCGGAACGGCTTCACGCGGAGCTTCATGTTTGCTTCATCCGGCGTCCGGCTCCCCTTGCGGTTGTTGCATCGGACGCATGCGCAGACCAGATTCTCCCAGGTATCGCCGCCGCTGCGCGATTTCGGGATGATATGGTCCACCGTCAGCGGCGGGGTAGTCTTGCCGCAGTAGACGCAGCGGTGACTATCGCGTCGCAGGATATTCTTCCTCGTCAGCTCGACCTTCTTGTATGGCATGTGGATGTACAGAGACAGCCGGACCACACTTGGATAGGGATAGGCGCTCCGCACGGTGCGGATGGCCCGGTTCGGGCGCGACGCGACCATCTCCGCCTTGCCAAGCCAGAGAAGCACGATTGCCTTCTGGACATTGCAGACGCACAACGGCTCGTAGTTCTGGTTGAGAATCAGAACCTTGCCGCTGAGCGTCGGGCTACTAGCCCCGGCGGGGGCGTCATCTGGTATGGGACTGAACGTTGCGAATGGAAGACTCCTTGCGAGAGCCAAACGGGCTGCTCGCTGCATACGTTGA
>JBDSJW010000031.1:0-7078 GCA_039917235.1 Kapaibacterium sp. (SeqCode)
TGTACTGCGTTGCCCCGCTCGGGTTGATGGTGATAACGGTGTTGTTGTACGCGGCCACGATCGTGAACTCACCGGCGCGCCAGCCCGGCCCGTTCGGCATGGTCATCGGCAGATAGTGCGTTCCCCAGAGGCTTACCGGGATGGCAGCGAAGCCGGCTCCCGACTGGAGTCGGGAGTTCATGACGAAGACGGAGACGGGATCGCGCGAGGTGACATGCACTGCCGGCTGCGCCTTCTCCTCAAATGCCTCCAGCGTCCGGGGAATCGGGACGGTCACGATTTTTCCGGGGACTACTGAGAAGGGCTTCACATTCAGGGCGCCGGTCGCGGAATCGCGATACTCCACCTGTCCGGTGGTGGGGACCGACGATGTGATCATCAATCCCATGAACCTGTTCGCCGTCACGCCGTGATCCACATCCTCGTTCTGAAGGAACGAGACATAGTACTCGGTGCCGGCGGCCGGCGCGGCGGGGGGATTGGACAATTGCGCCAATGCCCGCGATCCGATCGCCGGAAGTGCGATGACAAGCGCAAGGAGCGCGGGCGTTATGTATCTCTGGAGCTTCATGAATTTCCTCGCATGGGACCTGATGGGGTGAGGTGCCATAGTCGTGATTACTTCTGTTGTACGTTCGTTTCGATCAGCACAGTTTCCTCGTCCACTTCCGTTGTCGGTGCGGTATCGGATGTATTACCGGAGCTGATGGGCGTATGGTTCTTGAGGATCTGTATCGGCCCAATGCCCTGGGCATAGAAGCAGACCCAGAAGCTGGTGGTATCGCCGACAGTGGGCCTGTATTCAACCTCGATCACATTCTTATAGACTTTTCCCGCGACCTTCCGGTAGGAGTATCGCTCGATGATCTTTGCCCGCTTCGTCGGGTTGTTGTTGTCATCATAGGAGCAGGGCCATGTGTGATCCTTCTCAAGCGGAGCGACCAGGGCGTAGGTTACCCCCATATCGGAACTCAGGGTGATCAGCGTATCCTTCAGTGGAAGGAAGTAACGATCGGAGGCGTTTGCTATATCGAACGTGTAGATCTGGTCCGGCAGGTTCCAGCGGTTGATGGCGGTCAGCTCGTTTCTGAGCGCCGCTTTCTTCTTTTCCATCGAATCCGTGAGCCTGACACTGACCGTATCCGTCTTCACGGAATTTGTTGCCGTGGTTACATACCGCATTACGGCCTGCGTATCGATCGGCCAGGAGAATGAGGATACGTCCAGCCAGCGCTCATCCGCCGGGCCATTGACGTCGCATGCGCTCAGAAGCCCGGCCAGGAGGAGGACCGGCAGCGCGAGCGCCATCGGCCACCATTCCCTTGTCCTGTATGTATCCGTGTTGATCATGCTACTGTTCCCGCCATGCTGTCATTCAAATGCCAATCGGTATCGCCGTTCAATCGTCCGTCGGTTTCGCTAGAAATGATAGAGAATGCCGTAGCGGAGCTCGAAGATCATTCCCGTGCCGGACTTTACGTTATCCGTGAACGAGGTTCCGTCGGGCGCCGTCTCCAGCGTCGGGTTTACATCGTCAGCTACCGAGTACCAGTAGCGGCTGATGCCCCCTCCCAACTGCAATGCAACCCGTTCGGTGAGGAAGCCGAGGAAATAGATATCCCCCCCCGCCTTTGTGATCGATGTCGATGTGCCGTAGGCCGCCTCCGCGCAGAGCGCCAGATTGTCGCCGAGCGGCATCCTGTAGTTTGTGAAGAACTCCGTGAATTCCTGCGTGTGCAACTTGGGATGAAGGCTGTAGACCGTCTCAACGACCTTGGTCTCGCCGACGACGTTCTGACGTGTGGAGTACGATGGAGAGAGCGTCATCACGGGGAATGTGCCGTATCCAAGCCGTGCTCCCAGGCCGAACCGTCCCTCACCGAAGTGATAGCTGATGCTTAGATGATGTGTCGAGAAGACCGGAGCGGGATCATCTCCCTGCGACTTCAGGATCCGCATGCCGGTGCGCTCGTTCAGCCCTATCTCGATGCCGTTGCGGCGGAGCGCCGATGCCATCATCTCCTGTGGGCTTGGGATATTCCTCTGGCTCATGTTCGCCATGGCATCCTCCGGTTTGATCGGAGCGCCGGAGGCGATTGCCTTCGGGGCCTTCGTGCTGTCGATCGCACTGCCGTTCGCGGAGTTCGGCATTACCGGCGGTACTGCGGCCGTGCTTGTGCCGCCGCCATTATTTTCATTGTTCTGCTTCCCGCCGTCCTTCCCATTCTCGGGGCTTGATGGCTTCCCGGAATTTGTGTTGCTGGCAAGCCATGATCTCCTTGCCGCGGCATCCGCGGCGGAGGTGATCGGAGCGGAGTCGCGATAGACGATGCGATCACGGTAGAGGACCGTCGGAGCCGCGCTCCGGCTGCCGCTTGCGGCGGCGACCGATGCGGTGGATGTGACGGCCGGCGCCGATATCACACGCGGAGTCGGTGATCCGGGGGACGATGTTCCGTTCGCTGGCGTTCCCGCGTTCGATCGGCTGCTATCCGTCGTCCCCGTGTTTGCGGCGCCCGGCGGCGTTGCCTGTGTGATCGCCTTCGAGCCGGAGGTGGCGATGCTGTTGCCGCCATTCCCGCCGGTGACTGTTTTATTCGATGTAAACGTGGTTCCGAGGATATAGCCGATAACGCCGACCGCGACAAGTGCCGCTCCCTTCCCCAGCCAGCTCCAGATTGCGGAGCCCGCGCTGGTGGTGATGGTGGCGGCGCCAAGCCCGCCAAGGATTCCCCAGATCTCCGAATCTTCATCGGATGTAAGGGCGCTTGCCGCGCGGTCGCGCTGCATTGCCGCCATCATGGCCACATAGGTGTTGAAATCCACCCGCCGTTCCGGGCTTACCGAAAGAACATGGAACAGTTCGGCGGATTGCTCATCGGCGAGCGATCCCTCGAACAGCTCCTGTATTGTATCGTTGATCATCATGATTCTATTCGCTGAACATATTCACATATAAACATTTCACAACTCGTCGAGGCCCCAGGCGAGGCGTTCGCGGAGAGTTTCCCGCGCCTTGAAGATCCTGAACTTCACGGTTGACATGGCAAGCCCGGTGATGTTCACGATCTCCTGATACGAATGTCCCTCGTATTCGCGAAGGATCAGCACTTCTCTATAGATTTCGGGCAGTTTTGCGATCTCCGCGGCCAGCCGCTCCCGCAATGCGATATCGGGGTCCGGGGTGTTCGTGCTCACGCCATACGATGCGGTCTCATCAAAGCTCGTCTGATCCTTTGAGTCGCGGCGAGCATTCAGGCAGAGATTCCGCGCGATCGTATGGACCCAGCCGACGAAGTTTGTCCCCGGCTCGTAACGTTCGCGGTGGGTATGGACCCTGATAAAGACATCCTGCAGCACATCCTTCGCCGCGTCGCGGTCGCCAACCATGCGAAGGCAGTAGATGAACATCTGCGCCTTATAACGGTCATACAGCGTCCGAAACGCGGTATTATCCCCTTTCCGGACTTGTTGCATCAACTCGTCGTCGGTGAGATCCTTCTTCGGAGTTGATCGCCGTATGAACACGTCCGATAACGTCACGTTATATGCAATTGAAGACGAGCGTTCGAAAAGGGGATGCGATCACGGGCCGATACGGTTCATTCATAACCGGATGTTCACACCGGCATCTGGCCGCCCATACCGTAACACGTCAACCGTTTTTTTGTTAGCTGGCGCCCCAAAGTGGGCGGATTATTTTTCGAATCTATCGAGATTGTGCAGTTCGGTGGGCAACTATTCGGCCGGATAGGCGAATGTTGCTTTTTTTCGGCGATTGGGGGACCGGCCGCCCCCGCCATGCCGGGGGCTCCAAACTGGGGGCGCGGCATCTCCGGCCGGGCCGCTCCGTTGTTGCCGGGCCGTTTCTGGAAGATTCATGGGCAGATTTCAATCCAACATCCCCGCGCTCTATCTCCCCTCCGGCGGGGAGGCGAACGATCTGATTGCGCTTCCGGAGGAGGAATCGCGTCACGTCCGCGCGCTCAGGCTGCGGGCCGGTGATCCCCTGCTTCTGCTGGATGGCGCCGGCGGGCGGACCGACGCGACGGTGGAGCGAATGGAGCGGGGAGAAGTGATTGTCCGCGTTCGCGCCAGAGTCTTGGACGTGGGAGAGGGGAGGCCGTATATTGCCCTGGGAATAGGCATCCTCGCCGATAAATCCCGTCTTGAATGGACTATTGAAAAGGGAGTGGAGCTTGGCGTGCGGGAGATCATTCCGGTTTCGGCCGAGCGTGCCGAAGGGCGTTTTCAGCACGACCGCGCGCTTCGCATCGCGGTGGCGGCGTTAAAGCAGTCACAGGGCTCATTTCTTCCGACCATCGCCGATCCCACCCCTCTCGCGAGGCTGCTTGAACGGTTGCCGGAGTTCGAGCGGGCCTGTCTCTGCCACGAAAGCGCCCCCGCGGAGGACTCGCTGGCGCGGTTTCTGATATCCTCTCCCGGTGCGCGGCGGACAATCGTCCTTATCGGCCCGGAAGGGGGATTTACCGATCGCGAGGTGAGCGAGGCGCGCGAGGCATCGGCCGATATCGTATCGCTGGGGGAGGCAAGGCTCCGCTCGGAGACGGCGGCGATCGTGGCGCTGGCGCTGATCGGGGGGCTGGGATGATGAGGTCCGCACGACAACGCGGGGATCGGGGCTCCGCGAAGAACACTCTTTACTCGAACATCTGAACAATCAGTACGCGAATGGATAATCTGCTCGAAGTCCGTGACCTCAAAAAATTTTTCCCCATCAAGAAGGGCTTCTTCTCCCAGACCGTCGGGCATGTAAAAGCGGTCAATGGGGTTAACCTCGATATCAAACGGGGAGAAACGCTCGGCCTGGTGGGGGAGTCGGGATGCGGCAAGACGACCGTGGGCCGGTCGATCCTTCGGCTGATCGAGCCCACCAGCGGCTCGGTGAAGTTCGAGGGGAAGGAGGTTACGGCAATGGGGCCATCCGAGATGCGGCACCTTCGGCGTGAGATGCAGATCATCTTCCAGGACCCGTATTCATCGCTCAACCCGCGCATCACGGTGGGAGGGATGCTGAGCGAGATCATCAAGTTTCATAAGCTCCGCAAGACCGATGAAGATGTGCAGAAACGGGTGCAGGAGCTGCTCGATATCGTCGGCCTGCGCCCGGAATACGCGCGGCGGTATCCGCATGAGTTTTCCGGCGGGCAGCGGCAGCGGATCGGCATCGCCAGGGCGCTCTCGGTGGAGCCCAAGTTTATCGTCTGCGATGAGCCTGTCTCCGCGCTCGACGTTTCCATCCAGTCGCAGGTGATCAACCTCCTGGGGGATCTTCAGCGGGAGTTCGGGCTGACCTATCTCTTTATCGCTCACGACCTTTCGGTGGTGGAGCATATCTCCGATCGCGTCGCGGTGATGTATCTCGGAGAGATCGTGGAGCTGGCCGATGCCAAGGAGCTCTACGCCAACCCGAAACATCCCTACACGCAGGCTCTCCTCTCGGCCGTGCCGATTCCCGATCCCCGTCGCCGTCGCGATAGGATTGTGCTGGCCGGCGACGTGCCAAGCCCGGCAAATCTGCCAAGCGGATGCTACTTCCACCCGCGGTGTCCCCAGGTGATGCCGGAGTGCAAGGTCACCCACCCTCTGCTGGGGGATGACGGAAAGGGGCATGTCACCCGATGCCTTCTCTACCCGGAGAGCGTGCCGGCCGGCAGCGTGACATTGAACGGCGCTCCATTAAAGCAGGTACGGGCATGATCCGAGAGCTCCAATGGCTCTACCGGTCATGCCGGGCGCTGATGCTTGTTGTGATCGGGGTGGCACTCTACTCCCATGTGGCGGGCGCGCAGATGATCGACCCATTCTCCCTTCCCGATCCTGACGGCGGCATTCTGCATCCGCTGCTGGATCGCGGCTGTCATGGCCGGATGCTCAGGGAGTATGGCGGGGCCGCGCGCGATACGTTTATCGCCAAGATCGATGGCGGGCCTATCGATACATCCACGATCGTTCCGGGGGATCGCGATTTCCTGGAACCGAATTATCCGAACCCGTTCGGTCCGACCGGGGCCACAACGACGATTGCGTACGCCCTCTCCGAGGATTCCCCCGTGCTTCTGCGGATTCATGATTTCTTCTACAATCAGGTGATGACGCTGGTTGATATGAACCAGACCAAGGGGCGCCACACGGTGGTGTTCCGGCCCTTCCCCACGCTGTCAAGCGGGATGTATATCTACGAGCTGAAGACCAACCACATTCATGAACTGCGCCGGATGCTCTACATCCGGTGATCTGCCGCCGCCCATACGTATTTCATTCTCCGGATAGTCACAGAAACGGCACTTCCGCGTCGCTGGAAGTGACCCCTGTTAATCTCTGTCGCGATTTTTTCTCCGCCGGACCCGGTTCCGGTGGAGTTCCGTCGCGTCCGATCGTTATGACGGGAGGCGGAGCCGACAGCACGGCCCCGCGCAGCCCATCCATCCCGGAGAATCACGATGCCCATGCCCGCAGGATCATCGATCTTTATCATCGCCGCGGTTGCCGGTCTGCTTGCCGGTTGCCGGACGCCGCAGGGGGTCGTTAAGCCTCTGCCGGAACCTCAACCCCGCGCCGAACTCCCTCCTGTTCCGCCGATGGAGGGGGGACGGGATTACTGGGTGGCGTTCCAGAAAAACTTCCGCGATTTCACGACCGATGACAAAACTTCGGGGCTGAAACCGGCCGATCCTCTCCAGCTTGAGCTTTTTATCACCGGGAGCGAGACGACGACAGGATATGTGGAGATTCCCGGCCTGCGGTTCAGAAAGGATTTTACGATGGAGCCGGGGAGCGTCGTGAATATCCCGATCGATAGCGCGGCGCAGATCCGCTCCTCCGGCATCGTCGAGAAGCTGGGGGTGCATGTGGTGGCCGATCATCCGGTGATGGTCTACGGGCTGAATCGCCGGTTTCAGACCACTGATACCTATATCGCCTATCCCACGGAGAACCTGGGGAGCAGATATCGCGCGGTCTGCTTCCGCTGGCTTCAGAACGATCTGCTCAGCCAGTTTGTGGTGGTGGCTACCGACGACAGCACCAGGGTGACGATTCATCCATCGGCGACGGT
>JBDSJW010000032.1:0-12637 GCA_039917235.1 Kapaibacterium sp. (SeqCode)
CGGGCCGTCTGATTGCGACCCCGTCGTCGTAGTGATATCATTCGACAGATTGTAATATTTCAGGACATAGCGCGCGCTCGGCTCGTTGACCGCCTTCAGCCGATAATTCTTCAGGGTCAGATGTTGATGACCGGATCCGGGATTTAACCAGGGGAAATTAAAATCTTCATACCGACGTGTGACCTTTTCATACTCAAACGAGGTCACCCGGTTTTCAGGATCGATGATCTGCGTCACATACCCGAAGAATGATTTATAGAGCCGTGGGTCGGTCTCCGGATAGGCTGCGAGCGCGAGCGATGCCGGCGTAATCCCGCCATAATTGGCGTAGGGCATGATCTCCGATGGTCCGGCACTTCCACTGCGGGCGATCGTATCGAACTTGATCTTGGTCGTGCGTCCCAACGCTTCGATAATCAGCGAATTATAGCCGAAGGAGATCTGATGGCCCGGAAATGAGGTAATCAACGCGCGGCCTCGCGTGGAGTCCACACGGTCCTCAAACAGCGGATTGCCGAAGATCGGATACTGCCGTGTGCGGGTAAAGCTGGCAACAGGTCCGGCGTTGCTACGGATATCTTCCAGGTAGAAGATGGTTGGCCCGGAGAACATACCGCCGCTGCGAAGCGTATAATCGCGCAGGGGGAGCGTGCCATACGGGGCACGCCACTCGCGGAAGATATATTCCAGTCCATCACCCGGATAATAATGGAGCTTGCGGGGGACAAGAGCGTAGGAGCCGCCAGAGCTGACGGTAATCGTCGTATCGAAGGAGCCACCGGAGTGACCGGAATCATAGACGATAATCGAATCATCAGTGCCGGTAAGCTGCCTCAATTGCGTTGTCAGGTAGGTGGAATCGAATTCCACATAGCCATAACCAGTCGCATTCCCCTCATTTTCATGATAATACCCCGTGTAGAGTTCAGGGCGAAGATCGGTCGCGGTGCTGTTTGCCGAGGTATCGTGCATTAACCGGAGAACGCTTCCGTCGGCGCGAAGGATCTGAATCTGATCGGTATAGCGTCCCCCAGCAGCGCTGTAGGCTCCAACCGCGTTGAAGTCCCACATGCGATTGCAGAAGTCATAGCCATCGATCATCCAGAGGTAGTCCTTATCGGTGAACTCAGTTTCCGTTTCGCTGAACCCATGCGATCCCGGGGCGGTATGAAAATGCGATGTTGTGCTGAGCACATTCAGCGCGAAGCCATTCACGCCGATAATCCAGGCCGGACGATTCTGATGAAATTTCTGCCATCCGGTATATGCTGCCGGTCCGCGAATGCTGCCGCTGGCGAGACTCCCATGCAGTGTCATCTGAAAGCCATGCGTGGCAAGCTCATATTTCTGAAATGCCGTGCAGGCCACCGATCCACAGTAATTCAGCGTCACCGTAAAGGGATAGCCACCCTCCAGATGACTGGAGATCGGATAACTGTAGGAGACGTTGCCATTTGAGTTGGAAATGCCCAGTTTTCCATCGACATCAATCGCTGCATTCTGCTGAAAACCCCGTTCATCATAGAGATCAGAGGCTTTCTTCAGCTTGAACACGTCGTCACCATACTGAGCATGGAGCGCTGCCGGCCCAATCATCACGATAACCGCAACCACGCTGACGAGAATATTCCGAAATGAAGAAATAATAGTCATAATACTTGTTCCCGTTAGCGTGTGATGATAATCGGATAGCTGCCGACGAGCGTCGTGGCGGTGTGAATGCGGATCATATAATACCCGCTCGGAACATCGCTCAGGTTGAGCGTCTTGAATAATCCACGCGTGGATGTTACGGTCACATCCTGCCGGCTCACCATCTCACCATTGACAGCCACGACTTCAACACTGTATTCCCCCGGTGGCGTGCTTTCAGATTCCACCTGCGCCAGTGTTCCGGTTGGGTTGGGATAGACCCGCACATTGACGGCACGCGATGTTCCCGTCTCCCGGATCGGCGGTGCTTTCGAGCTATCGATCGCGTAGGAGACCGGCTCCAGGATATAACTGGTGACGCTTGATAAATCCCGAAGATCCGGCTCGACCAGATCGGTTCCGATCCGCAATTTCATCGCGAAGAACGGATACATCTGAAAGTTGTTGACGCTGGCGATATTGAGCGTTGTCAGGGTATCCATTCCGTGCTGTCCGAAGACCAGCATCGGCCGGATCGTATCATGACGATGCAGCGTATCGCCGACCCTTCCCCACATATAGATCACCATATCGGCCAAGCTGTCGGCATTGATCCGCTGAAATGCCACCGAACCGCTTAAGGAATCCCAGGAGGGATACGTAATTGTGGTAATGGCGACCCGTTTATAGGGAGGAACATGATCAACGCAATTGGAATCGGAATGATGGAGTGTATCGCCGAG
Organism: Kapaibacterium sp. (SeqCode); assembly: GCA_039917235.1. GTDB lineage: Bacteria > Bacteroidota > Ignavibacteria > OLB7 > OLB7 > JAFDZV01. The sequence continues at coordinate 2,376 of JBDSJW010000032.1, forward strand.
AATGCCAAAGGAGGATCGTCCCCAATGAATCGCATGTGGCAGATAATGGAATTTTTCATCCATCGATCCGAAGACGGTATCGCGATAACAATCGAAATTAATGCAGCCGACATAGAGGACAACCTCCTTGTTATGGCGCAGCGTATCGAGCGGCGGGATCGGACGGGAAAATGCGATGGATGAACAGGTGATTGCTGCACATGCAACAAAAAAGCACGCAAGAAGCAGGGACCGAATCATGCAAGCGCATGTCGTCCCATACCGTACATCATAGGGAGCATTCATGACGATTTCGGAGAAATAAATTGTCGAGGCAATACCGTTCCCTGCTCTCTTCAACGAAGGAAGCCGAGGGTCATGGAAAAATCGCTGGCGTCGCTGGTGTCATCCATCCGGACTTTGCGATGTCCGGGTATAATGGTTACGATGGGATAACGATCGTAACGATAATTCTACAGCGCAAAGACGAAGAGAATGCCGCAGTGGAATCGATTCGAACATACGATAGAAACGTATGGCATGTCAAGGAATATTCACCATTGGGATGAATTTCTGCCCTACAGAGTTTGTCTGCATATATTCCACTGTTTATCGTTCAACAGATGCCAAAGATATTCGAAGCCAACCATGCCGCGCAAGAAATAAATGCAATTGGCATCTATTTCTACCCTATTATTGTCGAACCGTTGACGAATGATTGACCATATATCAATAATCGTTGTCGAAACGTTGACAAGCCGCAGCTCATGCCTTTGGGGATACTCTGGACGATGCTGGTGATTTCTGTACGTTGAAATAACAGTCTGACGGATCTCCGCGATCAGGAGATCACATTTGATTGTGACTGGTACTGTTCAATGCGGTTCTGGCAAATGGCTTCCGTCACCCTGCGGAGCATATCCACCCGCTCCAGCAGCCATTCCAGCTCTTCTTTCGTGATAGAATATTCCTTTTCATAGCGCCCGTCGATATACGCTCGACGAAGCAAATCAAAACGACGTTCTTCAACCGCTGTTCCACGTGGAAAGACCGGAAGCAACGCGGGAGCCTGGCTAGCCGCCAGATCGCCCAACTTCTCTATATCATGCAATTTCGGTTTGTAGTTTGTGAAAACGAGCAGCGATGCCGACAGGAAACGCTCAGTCGCCTGATGAAGCAGGAATGCCGCATGCGGATAATCATCTCGCTCAAGGGCCAGTTGGGTACTTAACAGAAAACTGTTTGCGCTCTTGAACCAGTAGTCAAATTCCTCCTGCGCACGTTCCAGACGTTGTTCCGGACTCAGTTCTCGCGGCTCCGCAAGTGCAAACCGCCCGGAATCGAACAGCATAATCCCCAGCTTCCGAATATCCGTGTGGAAATACCGCCCCTCCCCGATAAAACTATTGAACGCCGCGATCGGATCAATCAGAAGCTGAATCGGTGTCGCGACCTCCCGCCGCAATCGTTTTTCAATGCGTGACCAGAGGTTTCCCTTCTTCGCGATCTTCCGGTCCTCCACCAACACGTAGATATCGAAATCACTCTGGTACTCGAATGTGCGTGGCTCCGGCCCCGGCTCCTCTACCCAGGTTCCAGCGGCATAGCTACCGAAGAGAATCACCATCTCCACCTCCGTTTCTTCACGGATGATCTCGACGACAGCCTGGAGTTGCTCTTGTTTATGGTCTGGAAGATGGTCGATACTCGTGTTCACGATGTGCGGAGGAAATGGTTGTTGACAGCTCAAAGAAACGCCTGACGAATATACGCTAAACCGGATAAGCGGCTCTACCGAATTACAGGATTATCCGATCGTACCATGGAGCAGGGTGGGCAATTCCAGTCGCCGGCAGTCGAAGAATGTGTCTGACCGTAAAGGCTCCCGCACTGGATCGGCATACCGACGCCATACAGCAACCGTTCGCAACGTCGGTGATTTCTTAATGGTGGGAACTGGAAGTGATTGCGTTCGCGACTTCCAGCCAGCCGATTCTGATCGATCCTGCACGAGCTGTTCAAGCATTTCTTTAACCGGTTCTTACTCCCCTTCCATCACGGCAGTACACAACCCGCGATGGTACTATTCCAATCGTTCGACGACGCTTCAACAGCCTGAAATGGCAGTAGGGAATCTGTTCCGAAGCGCTCAGGTCTCGATCACCATCTGCCCCTCTATACCAGGAGACAGTGCCTCTTCATCGCGCACGTTCCTTGCGATACGTCCACGGCAATTGATGTAGCGCTCATCGGCCAAGGATAGACCCATCACCAAGCCGATCATCTTGTCGCGTATCAGACCCGGTTCAGACATAAACCGACCTGATTCCGACATAAACCGACCCGATTCTGCCATCTACTGACCCGCGTTTGTCGTCGACCGGACCCGATTCCGCCATAAACTGACCCGGCAAGAATCCCGCCTCTTCAGAATCGATTTTTTGACGCGCCGCTGGAAAATTCATTTTTGATTTAATTTGACGCCTCTTCATATTTTCTTCCTATCAGTCACTGCCAGTGCGCGAATATTCATGTGCAATCAGAGGCTCATCGGGTATTTTCTCCTGCTCCGAACATTATTGCCAATCTTCCTGGGTGGCATCTGGCTGATATCCTGTAGCGGTGACGTTTATTTCCCTTGTCAGGATCAGCCGCACTGTGAATATCCTCTCTTCTCCCATGGACGCTGGCAGTACAGATACTCATTCGATGATCGCTCCTCTCTCATTCTCTGGCTTTGATGCTCCTTCCGGTAATAGAGCGATGATGGGAACTTGATGAACCAGTGGGAGAACAGGCCATCAATAATCGTGAGGGATGTACAATCGTGATTGGCTGTAACGGGCATTACAGGGAGTGCAATCCCTCATCCCTATCGAGCACCCGGCTGGTACAAAAGCCCACCAGGGGCGACCAAGAAGATCAGGCAAGTACGTGGGACCAGGAATTGGAAGCCGCCGATGGTGAACATCTCCTTCCTTCTCTTCCTGGGGCACACTCTGCACGTTGCTCTGTCGGCAATCAGGAAGTGCTCTCCGCTTGCAGTGAGTACTGCTGTATCCGCCTGCGGCACACCTCTTCGGTCAGGCTCTTGAGCAACTGAACCCGCTCGATCAGCCATTCGAGTTCTTCTCTCGTGATCGAATATCCCTTCTCATAGCGCCCATCGATATACGCGCGGCGGAGCAGATCGAATCGTCGTTGCTCGACGACTGTTCCGCGTGGAAAGACTGGCAGCAACTCCGGAGCCTGACCGGCGGCCAGCTCACCGAGCTTCTCGATATCGTGCAGTTTCGGTTTGTAGTTGGTGAACACAAGCAGAACAGCGGAGTAAAGTCGTTCGGTGGCCTGATGAAGCTCGAACGCGGCATGCGTATAGTCATCCCGCTTAAGAGAAAGCTGTGTGCTCAGGAGAAAGCTGCTCGCGCTCTCGAACCAATAATGATACTCCTCCCTCGCCCGCTCCAATCGAAGTTCCGGACTCAACTCACGTGGCTCCGCCAAGCTACATCGTCTGGAATCATACAGGAGAATCCCAAGCTTCCGAATGTCGGTATGGAAATACCGCCCCTCCCCGATAAAACTGTTGAACGCGGCGACCGGATCAACCAAAAGCTGTACCGGCGTCGGCACCTCGCGCCGCAACCGCTTCTCGATCCGTGACCACAGGTTCCCCTTCTTCGCCGCCTTCCGATCCTCCACCAGCACGTAGATATCAAAATCACTCTGGTACTCGAATGTCCGTGGCTCCGGTCCCGGCTCTTCTACCCATGTGCCGGCGGCATAACTGCCGAACAGCATCACCATCTCCACGTCCGTCTCCTCGCGGATGATCTCGACGACATTCTGGAGTTGTTCTCGCTTATGCTCGGGAAGGTGGTCGATGTTCGTGTTCACGATGTGCGGAGGATAGGGTTATTGCCAGCTTATGGAGACGTCCAACGAATATACGCCAAACCGCGCAGGCGACTTTACCCCACGACGGCACACTGCAACTTCCGACGCTGACACCAGCAGCCGCGTCGGGAGTGGTGATGGGGCATCCCACAATCACGTCCCTAAGATGAAGCCCTCTGCCGTAGACGCTACAGGTGTACAGACGCCCCGGTCAAGCAGGACATGCGTTGTGATCACGATCCTGGGACCTCCACCGTTCGATGGTGATCCTGGGTCCGGGCCAAGCATCCTCTCACCAATCGATGAGGGTAGCGGGTAGAGCGCCGGACGCCATTATTCAGGTAAGTTGATGGTTGATCGACCGGGATGCCAGCATCCCAGAGCCTCCAGGCAACAGGCCGGGGTGATGCGACGATCCCCGGCGAACGATGCTTGATGGTAACATCTACATACCGGCCACCTCACGCGGTAAACCGCAGAAGAGCGTCGGCGGATATCCGGCCTTTTCAGACGGCGATGACGAACCAACAGGATGGTGGGATAATTTCTCAACCCAATCGCGGATATCTCCGGTAAGAACCAGCCTGGTGACAGGAATTCGATTGAAAATACTCATGGACGAAGCAATTGCACTCGAAAATCCACTGGACATGAACGAACGATAGGAAGTACATATGAAAAACCGCCAAATTAAATCGAAAATGATTTTTCCAGCCGCGCGGCAAAATATCGATCTCCGTGAGATTGGATAAACATCTCCTCCGAGTACCCCTGAAGGAGGATCAAATCCCCCGCAAGGTCCCCGCTAAGTCGCCGACAGATCCCCTCCGAGTTTCCGCGTGATGGCCACGGACGGCCCTCCCGATCGTGATGCCGCCCCTATCGATGTCCATCATATCGCCGACAGCCTCCCGAGGGATGGCCACACTCATAAACGAACAAGCCGAGCCTGCTCAGTGGAGCGGGGCGCAGAGTATGGCGGTTCGCATTCGCGCTGGATGGCACCATCCGCCCTGTTCCGAATTCATGTGAGATTCAATACGGATCGCCACCATGCCGATACTGCTCAACCGATATCGCGAGCTGAGCGGCCCGGCATTGTTCGCCACGTGACTGGAAATGCACTGGCATGATGGGCGCGATGCGATCGACCGACGGAGGCAGCAAACCAGGGACATCGGCCTCGACGGAAGAGAATGGCGGGGGTATCCTCAGGACCGTAGGCCACACTGAAGAAGAGGTATTCGCACGGTACGATTGGATATGGGGAGATGGCAAAGTCGTCTCCCCATATCCAATCGAGCAACGAGATTACGAATCACGGGATGAACAATATCGATCGAATGTACAACGGGTGACCTGTTTGCCACGCCGGAGCTAACGGCGCTGGCCCCTGGCTGCAACTGTGCGGCAGCGATGGGCAAAGGGGCATTGCAGTCGAGTTCAAGAGGCGATGGCCGGCCATGGGCAACGAGTACCGGCATCGGTGCCACTCCGGCATCTTCGTTCCAGGCAGCGTGTTCGTCTGGGAGAAGAATCGCATCACAGTCTTCAATCGTGGGACACAAAAGACCTGGCGGAGCAGAACTGAATGCGATTGTCACGAGCGTTCGGGAGATGATCGTGATAGCCGAAGAGCGTGGGATCGTCCGTATCGGCCTCCCTCGCCTCGGCGCTGGACTGGCTTCCTTGGGCGGACATCAGAACGGTACTGGAGCGGCTGGCATTGGAGACATCCGTACTGCTGAGCGTCTGCGATATCTATGATGCAGGCAAACCGATGAAATGAGGTGCCCGCGCACCAGTCATGCACCAGTTATGCACAGGTTTTCCCCGGAAAACTCCCCCTTTCTACCCACTTCGCCGGTAAACTCAGGCAAACGAAAAACGGCGATCCTGAGACAGAATCGCCGAAAAACGAAAGGGAACTGGCTTTTGCCAGTTCCCTGCCTGTGCTCCCTGGGGGACTCGAACCCCCGACCCACTGATTAAGAGTCAGTTGCTCTACCAACTGAGCTAAGGAAGCGATGCAATATGCATCGCCAGGGGGGTCCGGATCAAGAAAAGTTTACTCTGAAAAGGTTTTGTTACGAATTGGCGGGTTGTGACCCCCAGACTGGTCGCCCCCTCCTTCCCGACGAAGCAGGTGTCCGGGCAACGCGAAATACACCGCAAGCAGGATATTTACTCCCAGACTCGCGGGCACGCTGACAAGTGCAAGCAGAAGAACACCGATATACATCAGTGGACCAAATGCATATTGACGGGTGATTCCCGTGATCACCTTCGGATCAGACCGCGGGTCCAGAAGCCTGTTGTTATGCGATGCATAGCGCCAGAGAAGCCCGAAGAAGATCGCGATCATTACGAACGTCCCATTGTAGACTATCGCGGCCGTTACGGCATCACGACGCCCCAGGAACTCGGCGACAAGCGCCGTGGGAAATGGAAGGATGGTAACACCGAGAAGCAGCAGACTGTTGAAGACAAGGAGAAGTTGGTCACTCCGCACGATCAACGAGAAGAGACGGTGATGGTTGATCCACATCACGCCGATGGTCAGAAAGCTGGTGAGAAAAGCCAGATATGAGGGCCAGAGCTTCAGCAACGCGGGGATCAGCTCGCCGTCCGCAGTCTCGTGCGGGATTTTAAGGTCAAGCACAAGCAGAGTAATCGCAATTGCAAAAACTCCATCGCTGAAGGCCTCTATCCGTCCGGTATCGTCGCTCGCCGGCGCGACATCTTCGGTTTTGTCTGTTGTCATTGTTCGGGGATTGCTGGTTCGGGTTCGATGGCGCAATATAGTGCCGGTCATGTTCTTTAAGGAGACGGAAGCGGTTTGGTGCCGCAACCGGATCATCGAAAAAGAGCTATCTTGGACGATCGTTTCAGTCCTTATGGCCCAGCCGCGGGAGTGTTTCTCCCGCGGCGGATCGCGGACCAATCGATACCGGACAGCGCGGTTTTCCTAACGCAATACATTGCTGACCGCGGCCGGCATTATTCATTTCTCCTCTATCAATCGGAGGCGCTCCATGGAATTTTCAACTATCATCAGCCTAATCGCGGCAGGCATCATGGCGCTCAGCTCCGCGAACGGAAACCTCGCGGCGACGCGCCATGCGTCACATATATGCGTAACCATTCCGAAGGATAATCCCTTCTCCTCGAAGCCCGGCCGGTTCAGCATCGCGCTCCCCCCGGGCTTCAGCAAGCCGAAACTGGAAACCAGTGATATCGGCGATAAGGGAGACAAGGTGAAGCTCTACATGCACACATCGCTTGGGGGAAACGGAGTCTGCCTGATCGGATATAACGATCTGGATATTAAGGCTATCAACGATGAAATGCGGAATACGCTTCTCGATGGCGCAAAGGATGGCGCGCTGAAAAACATGAACGCAACCGTCGGCTCCGAAAAGAATATTTCACTGGACGGTAGTCCTGGACGATCCATGGAATTTACCGCCGATAACGATGGACAGGCCATGCACGGACGGTTCGATTATTATCTGATCGGAAATCGTCTTTATCAGGTCGGATTTATCGGAATTACGGATGGGGCACTGGAGGATACCGATGTGCTCAACTATTTTGCGTCATTCAAGGTGCTTCCAAAGGGAAAGAAATAAGGTTATTCGAGTCCCGAAATAATCATACCGCGCGCCGCATCTCAGCCAGATCGCGGCGCGCTTTTTATTTCAGGAGATATGGGCAGGCAGAAGCCGACCATGGCACACGATCATCGCATATCGTATATTTGAAATTAATCGCGGTATATCCTGAAGATGCCGCGGGTCGCGAAACTGATAACCGAAAATTCGGGCGGGCGGCTCCCTGGAAGATCGTAACCCAGCGGACCAATAGCCCATTCTGTTAACAGCCTGTTGAATTACTTCTGATACTCAGGCTGTTCAACAACGATCAGATGCAAGGCGACCGAATCTGAGCGAATGAGGCATCCTTCCAGACGCCGCAGTGAGCGAACGATGAAGGCCAACGCCGCGGATGACGTTGTTCAACAGTCTGTTAAGAACACCAAGCTTTCAGCACAATGCTCGATTCATTACGAACGCCTCCCACGGTCTCCCTTCCCGACGCCTCGGATCTCGGCAACCTCCGATCTGAACACCGCATGGCGCAACGATCCACCCTGCCGTCCAATCTGATTACCGGAATCGGAGCTGTATGCTTTATCCTGGGAATTCTGTTTGGGGGAGGCATGCTGATAGGGACGGGGCTTGCGCTTGCCGCGGTTGGCGTGGGCGTATGGTATTCCATCTGGCGACTGAGAAATATGCGCGCATTGGTCTACGACGGAGGCATCGTCTCGGAACGCAACGGCAACACTGTAAAGTTTCGCTGGGATGATGTGGTGGATCTTTACGAATCGGTTACGCGGAAATCCATTAATGGAATATATGTGGCGACCGAGCATCTTTATACCGTCCATTTAAAGGATGGAACCGAGGCGGTCTACGGCGCGCTGCTTCAGAACACGGAAAAAATTGGCGATACCATCCGCACCGAAACATGGAACCGCCTGATGACAGCGGCAATCGATGCCTATGAGGCGGGAGAAAAAGTGAAATTCGGATATCTGACGGTCAGCCGGGAGGGATTGGGAAATAGAAAGGAGGAAATTCCCTGGACCGAGGTAAAGGGCGTGCAGGTGCGCGACGGAATGGTCAGCGTAAAAAAAGAGGGGAAATGGCTGTCATGGAATTCCACAATGGCGAGCAGTATTCCAAATATTCATGTATTTCTGACGCTTGTCGACAGGATTGTGGAAGTGCGGTAAACCCCTCTATTCCACCACGCCATCGCCATTATTCCAGCCCGACTCCAGCCGACAGATTACCTGCTCGAAGGTAATCGGGAGACGATCGGTGCCGAGAATAAAAAGGCGCTGCGTGGCAAGTGAAACCTGCTCGCGCACGATGCTCAGTTCCATCACATCGCGATAGCAGCAGACCGCCTCATCAAGTTTTCCATCCAGCTCCAGAAGCGCGCCGCAGACCAGCCGCAGTTCCGCCGAAAGCGGAACCGCATGGAAGCACCGGACAAGCATGGCGTAGGCGGCCTCCCGTTCTCCCGAACGATGGAGCGTAAAGGCCAGATTACGCAACGCCTCGGAATTGGCGCCATCGATCTTCAGCGCCTCCTCAAACTGCTCCCGGCTCTCCCGCTCCTTCCCCATCGACGCCAGCAGCAGCCCGAACGTATTCAGAAGCTCCGGCTGCGGCCCCAACTGTTCAATCGCCGCCTTCATCGCCGCCAGCGCCTGCTTGGGCTTGCCCACGCGGAGATAGACGGCAGCCAGCGCCGGAAGCATCCGGCTGTCCAGATGCTTCCGCTCGATAAACTGCGCCAGCAGACGCCTCGCTTCCCGCACACGCCCCGCGTCGATCAGTTCCTCGGCGTGCGATAGCAGCGATAAAAAAGTCTCGTTCGTAGAGCTGATATCGTTATATGTCACGATCTCGGAGATAAGATCGGATATTGCTGTTGGTTGAACATGGCGTTTCGATGGAATCGCGCCATTTATTGAGGATGGCACCGCATGAAACGCGACCGTCTCCTACCGGATACGCTGGAGTGATCCGCAGACTGGCCGAAGGTGTCCTGGTGAGTATCAGGGAAGGGTTACGAGTAGAGCCGGTGGCGATATACGGAAATCCCATAAGAGAGTCAAGCAGGCGGAGCCGGAAAGTCGGCGCGGCGGCTTTATCGCTCTCTATCATATCTTCTGGCATGAGTATTTCTTGTCAGTCTTCAGTTTGCTCAAAGCCGGAGGTATCATGCGATTTGCAACGATCTCAGCCCTGCTTCTTCTGCTCGCGACCAATGCCGGGGCACAACAGCGGGCGATTTATATTATCTACAGCACCGGAAAAGTCTCAGTGAAATCCGGAAACGCCACGGCAACGGGGGCCATCGGCACGGAACTGCACGCGGACGATCTGGTCACCGTGGGGAAGGGAGGATCGGTGCAGCTTTCGGTGGATGGGAAGCTGGTCCGCTACGATAAAGCCGTAAAGATCCGGGTTGCCGACGCGATCAAAAAGATTTCGGGTGAGAATCCCGCCGTCGCGAAAGCCGCGGCCGCACTCGGCGTGGCATCGATGGAGCCTCTTCCCCCAGCCCTCGTGGGCGATCAGCCGGTCGATCTTGTGATCATCGAACCCAGAGCCACGGCCATCCCCACCGGCCCCATTCACTTCCGCTGGCTCCGCCCGGCCAAGGCCGGAACATTTCGCGTGTCGGTCAAGAATTATCTGGGCCAGGAGGTCTTCACCATCTCCACGCCCGACACGACGGCGGTCTGGAATGATGCGAAGCTCCCCGCGGAAGTCGTCTATACATGGACCCTCACCGACGCGGCC
>JBDSJW010000033.1:0-7520 GCA_039917235.1 Kapaibacterium sp. (SeqCode)
CGGCAAGGATTAGATCTGACAAGAGAACAAATCTACGGAGAACCGATCAAAGGAATGGTCACGGAGCGTTTCAGGATGGTGGTGGTAGTCGTACTCATCGGAAAAAGTCGGGGCGGGTTTCAAACCCGCCCGAACCCGGATAACTATCTAAATCTCATAAACAAAACCGATTATCCGCGCAGATGCTCGGCATCGATCATGTTCGGATATTCGTTCTTCAGCAGGCAGGGCGGGTTTGAAACCCGCCCCGACGTGGACATTATCGCAATCTCCTGAACAAAACTGATTATCCGCGCAGACGCTCGGCATCGATCATGTTCAGATACTCGTTCTTCAGCTCCAGCTCCTCGCGCGATTCCACGTGGTTCGGATCGGGGAGGCAGACATCCACCGGGCAGACGGCGGCGCACTGCGGCTCATCGTGGAAGCCGACGCACTCGGTGCACTTGTCCGGGACGATGTAGAAGTAATCGGCGGACCAGAAGCTGGACGCCGCGGCACCCCCTGGAGAGTCATCGGCGCCGCCATAGGTAACGCCGGAAAGGGTCCAGTTGGCGCCCCCCTCATAGATGGCGGTGTTCGGGCACTCCGGCTCGCACGCACCGCAGTTGATACAGTCGGTTGTGATATAGATTGCCATTGTCGAGACTCCCTAGGAATGAGATGAATATCTGAAAATTCTTATCGCAAGGTCTGCCTTGTGCCGAGCCGGTCAATCCTCCGTGGAGAGATCGGACATCGTTGCGGGATCGTAGCTGTAATTCATGTGAGGGATCAGATCGGGATCGTACGTCGGATTGCCGCTTGCCATGCTCCGCCGGATAAACTCCCTGAATGCCTCCAGCCCCTTTCGGAACCCTCCCACATCGATCCCGAGAAACATGTCGGGATATTCGACAAGCTTCGTGAGCGATTTTGTGAGCTGGCTCTCGGCGCCGGTGTAGTTATGCCGCGTGGCATGAAACACCCCCACCGAACCCTGGATCAACCCCTGAAGAAATCTCTTCCGCTCCCCCCGCTCCTGCATCCAGAGATCTTCAAACGTATCGTGGCATTCGAAATACCGCCCCTCATTGAACTCCGCTATTCCCAGTTCGAACTGATTTCGGTAACTCATTGATGAAAAATTATCATCTACCCGGAAGGGGATCGGGCGTTATGTATATTAAGTCTCGATAGGCATTTTTTCTTCGGGAGAATAACATCGGTGCTGACCCGCTCGTTCACTCGCATCCCCGGTTTTTCCCGGATTATCGTCGCCGTTCTCTACCTGATCCTCGGCATCACCGCGGGCTTCTTTCCGCTGGTGAACGATCTCCACTACGAATTCTCCGCGCTGACCGCGCTTGTCGCCAGCCTTCTGGCGGGGCTTTCCATCCTCCTGCGCCACCGACCTCCTGCGCTCGCGCTCGATGGCAACGCCCCGGCAATGCCGGTCAGATCTGACATTTCCGGCCGGGCCGTCTGGCGCGATATCGTGATCTCGGTTACGCTCGCGCTGATACCGCTTGCCGTGGCGCTGGTCCGCTCGCTCTTCATGGAGAGCTGCGGGCTGTGGGAGGGGATATCGTGGTATCTCCTGCTGGTTCCGGCGTCGGCGGCAATCAGCGTGGTGCTGGCGGCGGTGGCCGGGAGGATCACCGGACGGCGATGGCTTGCGTGCCTCCTCTTCCTCCTCTTCTGGTCCGGCTCCCTTTTCCGTGGAGCGTACGAGGCGCTCACCGGCCCGCATATCTTCATGTACGCGTGGCAGATCGGCTTCTTCCCCGGCGGCTCCTGGGATGCGGAGCTTCCCATCACAACCACGCTTATCATCTACCGCGCCGCGCATCTGCTGATCGCGGGGGTGCTTGCCGCCTTCGGGACCGGCTTCCCGCGGAAGGATGCGCCCCCGGCTGATGCCGCCGCATCGCCGTCAGTAATCTCAAGTGGCATCCGTCGGTTTCTTCCCGGCCCTGTACCGGTGATCGCAACCATGCTGGCGTTCGCCGTCATCCCACTGCTGTTCCATCGCTCCGATCTGGGGCTGACCCGCACCGATAGATGGCTCCGCGCGGAGCTTGGCGATTCTCTCAAAACCCGGTTCGCCACCATCTACTACCACGCTCCCTCCGCCGATTCGGTGGACCTGTGGCGCGCGGCCAACCTCACCGATTTCTATATCGCCGAACATGCGCTGGCGCTCGGCATCGCCCCAAAGGATATTGAGCCGGTCACGCTCTATCTCTACTCCAGCTCCGGCGAGGAGAAGCGGCTGGTGGGGACAGCGTCGGCGTCGTTCACAAAACCGTGGGCACGGAAGCTGAGCATGCCGTTCGGCGGAGTCGGCAGCACGCTCCGGCACGAGCTGGCGCATGTGATGATTGCGCCGTTTGGCAACCTGCTCGGCATCTCGTTATCGCAGGGGTTGATTGAGGGGTCGGCGATGGCGATGGAAAACAACCGTGGCTGGCGGACGCTGCATGAGCATGCGCGCTATCTCTATCAGTTCACCATGGCGCCGCCGGCGGAGGGAATCATCAGCACAAGCGGCTTCAGCTCCCGAGGCTCGGCGGTGGCGTATGTGCTGGCCGGCTCCTTCTGCAAATGGCTGATCGATACCTACGGGATGCCGAAGTTTCTGAAGGCGTTTCCGGGGAGCGATTTTGACGATGCCTACGGCAAAAGCCTCCACCTCCTCTCCGTGGAATATCGCCGCTTTATCGACTCAATCCCCCCCGCCGATTCGGTCTCCTACCGCCCCGCGATGCGCTATCTCTACGGAGGCGGCTCCTTCTTCCTCCAGAAATGCCTCAGGCGGATAGGGACGCTCAACAGCAGAGGCTACGCCGCTTTGGCCGAGGGACGATATGATGATGCCCTCCTGCGGTTCCGGGAATCGCTGGATGAGGGGACCAACTACAGCGCCCGCGCCGGCATCCTGCGGACCCTCTCCGGTCGCGGCGATTTCAGAAGCCTGATCGATTCCGGTCGCGTCTACGACCGGGACACGGCAAGCTATCCACTCCTTCCATTTCTGATCGACCGTGGCGATGCCTGGTGGGCGCTTGGCGATACCGCGCGCGCGCGCCGACTCTACGATTCCGTGCTTGCGATGAATATCGATCCCGATATCTCCTGGCGGGCCGCAATCAGGGTCTACTTCATGACCGCCCCCGATACGCTGGGAAGCATCATGCGAACCTATTTCACGCGACCCCTTCCAACCGTGCAGCGGACGGCACTGCTGGGGCACGCCCTGGAGTCCGTGTCCGGCATGCACGACCGGCTCCTCCTCACGCTGATGCGCGCGTCGCTGAATGTGAACCAGTTTCCGCTGACCGCGCTTGGAGAACATCCCCCCGCTCCGGCACCGCCGGAAGCCGCCGGGGAGGAACGGGAGAATCTCTTCCCCTTCCTTGAACGCATCCTTTCGCTCAGGATGCGGGACGCGGCAACGTATACGATTCTCCTCCGCGGTGGCGGGGAGCGGAATGATCTGGCGGAGTATGTGGCGATGACGGGGAATCAGGATGATCAATCGTTTCAGTCGTATCTCCGGGCCGGCATCATCCCCTCGGCCGCCTACATAAACGAAAGGAGGACCGAGGCCGGCAGGTTTCTTGAGTTCCTGCGGGGGCACACGATCCTCCCATCCAGTCATTGACGCCGGAAAGCATCAGTCGCCGTCGCGTCAGCCGACGTTATCAGCGCACCAGCACCACCGGGCGAAGATCGCGCTGGCCGGCACCGGCGCTCAGCACCACGTAGTAGATGCCGCTGGCAAGACCATCCGCTTTCAGCGTCACCGTATGCTCGCCTCCTTCCATCGGCACGCCATCAAGCGCCACCATATGCCGGACGCCCGCCGCGTCGTACAGCTCCATTGTCACATCATGATGGCCGCGGAGCGTGAAGCGGACGGTGGCGGCATCGCGCATCGGGTTGGGGGAGACATCGGCAATGGCGACCTGCGATGCCGTGTAGGCGCCGCCGGCAACCGCGGGTTCGGTAACGCCGCTTGTGAAAATCCCCTCGCGCGTGAACTTGTAGAAGATGCCGTTTGTGTCGGTGGCCCAGTAGGTCCGCCGGTTGACATCGGAATCCGATGCGTCGATTGCCAGCCCGAAGAACGAGAGCTTCTTGATTGGGCTGAGCACAACCGGCGTGGACTCGCGGATGCGAAGCGGATCAGTCCCCGTGATGCTCTCCAGCTTGCTCTGGAAGAGCACCCCCGCGTTCTTATCGATCACCCCCTGCACAAAGACCTGCCCATCCCATACCAGCCCGCGGCGATCATCATCAGGCGCGCCGGTAAGATGTCCGCTCCGTGAGATCACCGTGCCCCCCGTATCCAACTGGACAATCTGCGCGTCCGCGCCGGGGGTGATCAGCGCTATCCGCAGTCCAACCATCGCCACGCCGCTGATCCGCGTCAGATCGGCCGGCAGCGACACCTCGCCAAGGCCAACGCCAAGGCTGTCCATCTTGTAGAGCTTCGGGCTGCCGTAATCATCGGCGGTAACAAGCATGTAGAAGATATCAGCAAGCGAGTCGTACGCCATGTCGCGGACGCGGCCGGGGATATTGACGCGCTTCAGGCCGACGCCGGAATTGAGCAGCGGCAGCTTCAGCTTGAAGAGCGAATCGCTCCCCCGCACCGTGCACCAGAGCGCTCCGTGGCGCACCTCGATCGCCTCCCCGGCAAACGCCTTCGCCGTCAGCTCCGTGCCGTTGGCCGGCGCCTTCAGCGTAAAGTCACCCGATTCCGCCCCCCTCTTGTCTCCCCCCTGCTCCACCACCCGTATGCGGGCGTTGGTGCTCACCGAAAGGGGAAGATTCAGCGTATCGATGTTGCCGTTGATGCCGGGGGCAATCAGTTGATAGTGCGCGCCGCCGTCAAGGCTGATGTAGATATCAACGGGGCCGATAAACCCGGCCCAGCGGACGACGAGCGGACCCGGCGTATTGACAACTTCACCACCAAGCGGCGAGAGAAGCCCCGGCGTGATGGTGATGCCGTCGATATTCACCCGGAACATCGAGCGCCCGTGTGTGGCGGCGACAAGCATCCGGCTGCTCTCGTGCAGCTTCATATCGATCACCGGCGATAGCGCCAAGCCGTCGTTGAACGGAAACCAGTAGTTGCCGGCATCAAACGAGACGAAGACGCCAACGTCCGTGCCGACGAAGAGATGGTTGATATTCCGCGGGTCCACCACAAGCGCGTTGGCCGGCACCTTGGGAAGGTTGGCGCTGATATCCACGAACGACGCACCGCTGTTATCGGAGCGGTAGACATGCCCGTTGCTCGTGCCGGAGAGCGCCACGTAGACCCGCTCCGGGAGTGTGGGATCGTAGATGATATCGGTGACATAGCGGCCCGGCACGCCGGTGGATTTCGCCCACGCCACGCCATCGTTCACCGAATAGCGGAGATCGCCGGAGACCGTGCCGATCATCATCTTCTTGGCATCCACCACCGAAAGCCCGATGGCGGAGATCTTCCCCTGATCCCCCGCGGCATTCCCCGGCACCAGCTTCTGCCAGCTGCTCCCGCGGTTGATGGTTCGGTACAGGCCGGTACGTCCGGTGTAGAGCGTCTTCTTATCCTTCGGGCTCATCGCGAGCGGCGTGGACCAGTAGCCGTAATCGCCGGTCATGGCATCCTGGGAGATCGAGCCGTCGATGCGGGAGCGGGAGTTCAGGTTGTTCGCGTCGATCTTGTAGAGGGGGGTGCCGTTGAAGTTCTCGGCGTAGATGATGTTGGGATCGGCAAGATCCACAAGCACGTAGAATCCGTCGCCGCCGAGAATCGATACCCAGTTCGGGGTAGGCCCGTCCGTCCCATAGGAGCCGTGGGAGCCGTTGTCCTGCGTGCCGCCGTAGACGCGGAACGGCTTGGTCTGGTCCACATCCAGCGCGTAATACTGCGAGGTGGGAAGGTTCGTGCTCACCTTCGTCCAGCTTGCCCCCGCATCGGTTGAAGTGTAGACGCCGCCATCGTTTCCAAGGTAGGCGATATCGGAGTTGGAGGTGCTGTAGGCCAGCGTCTGCTGGTCGGGATGGGTGCTTCCGCCGCTGTAGGAGCGGGTGGTGTTCTGCCAGGTATCGCCGCCATCGAGCGTCTGGTAGACATCGATTCCACCGATCAACGCGATATTGGCATCATCGGGATTGACCGCGATGCAGTTGTCGTACCACCCCTGGTTGTTGAAGAACGATGCCGGGAAGCTCTTCTTCCGGGTCCAGGTTGTCCCACTGTTGGCGGAAACGTAGACATCGGCGGACTGGCCATTGGTAACGGCGCGCGCCAGCAGCATATAGATCCGGTTCGGCTCCGACGGCGCCACCGCGATGCTCATCCTGACCGACCGGCTTATCGTGTCGATCCCGGTTGTCGCGGTGGCAAATGTCAGCCCCGCGTCCGTGGAGCGGCGGACGGAGTTGTTGAACGCCAGGTAGATTTTGTCGCCGTTGGTGGGATCGACCGACATATCGAAGACAAGCCCCGTGACGATCTGCGTCCACGTTTCACCGAAATCAGTGGAGCGATAGAACCCGCCGGCGCCGCTTCCTCCGGTGGAGGTGGGCCGCGCCGCCGCCGCGTAGACGATATTATGATGCTGCCGGTTCACCTCGATCCTGGAGAACGAGCTGACATTCCCAAGGCCCACATTCCTCCAGGTAAGCCCGGCATCGGTCGATTTAAAGATCCCATCGCCGAGATAGACATCGACGCTCGCCACGTTTTCGCCAGTCCCGGCGTAGATGATGTTCGGGTCGATCGGATCGATACAGATAGCCCCCATCGCAAGCGATGAAAGCGTATCGAACGTCGTGGTCCAGACCTTTCCGCCATTCACCGTTTTCCAGGCTCCCCCCGCCGCCGCTCCGATAAAGAGCGTATTGGGCGTCCGTGGATCAACGGCGATCGATTTCGTCCGTCCCGAGAAATTCACCGGCCCCACGTTTTCCCATTGGACCGAGGAGAGGAACGCGGCGCCGCTCTTCTTGCTCCGCGCCACCTGAACCCGGGCGCTCTGCTCCTTCATCTCCCGGATCGCCGAGGCCCTGATGCCGGCCGGGATCATGTCGTACGGATAGCGTCGCTGAAAGCTGAACCATTCCTCACGTCCGCGCACATCCTCATCGGATCCCGTCTCCTCGCGCTCGATGCGACCCTGACGATTGATCTCCTCCAGCTTCCTGAGCTGTCCCTCCGGATCGTACACCGGCTGCGGCTGGAGCTGCGCCGATGCCACGGCGGCGGCCAGGAGAATGAACAGGCAGGGGAGGATCATGCGGAAGCAACGGCCCGCGCGAAACGAAGCGACCGACCGTGCCGCCGGAGAAAGAGTATAAGTCATAGCAGACTGTTGAATTACTTCCGATGTTCAGACTGTTCAACAACGATCAGCCGCACGGCGGCCGAATCTGAGCAAATGAGGCGTCCTTTGGGACGCCGCAGTGAGCGAATGATGAAGGACAACGCCGCGGATGACGTCCTTCAACAGTCTGATAGGAACAGATTGAACGGA
>JBDSJW010000034.1:0-7027 GCA_039917235.1 Kapaibacterium sp. (SeqCode)
ATCGCCGAGAAGTTCGATCCCTGTCCCGAGGCGAACACCGCTATGCGTATCGGATCGGTCATCGCTTACTCCTTATGCTTAACCCGTAGAGCCCCACCGCGATGCCGCTCAGCAGCGCGAGCATTCCCGAAGCCGTTCCCACGGCGGCCGTCCGTTCATGGCTGCCATACCACCGGAGGAGTTGTAAGCCCCCCAGAAGGATAATGGCAAGAGCGATAAGGAGCACTTTTTTTCTGGTCATTGATCTAGCGGAACGCGCTCTGAACGAGCTTCGGCTGATGGAGGAACGGCCCGGATCGATGATCCGTTCAGAAATCCGGTCTCCCCGCGCAAAATGTTCGGCATTATAAGGCGTGCCGTGATTTCAGGGGGTAACAGTTCATGGCATTCCCGAGGGAAGTGGGGTAAAATACGAAGCCCTCCCGAACCTTACGCTCGGGAGGGCTTCCGTCATCGAATGACGCTATGCGAAATCGCTTAGCGGGTAACCGTCATCTTGCGCGACAGCGAGAAGCCATTGCCGTTGAGCTTGTAGATGTAGGCGCCGTTCGCGACCCGGGTGCCGGTGGCATCCAGACCGTCCCAGACGACTTCATTCTGCTCACCGGACTTTGCCTCGACGTCGAACGTGCGGACAACGTTGCCGTACGCATCGTTGATCTGCAGGGTGACCTTACCGCTCTCGAGAACCGAGAAGGCGATGCGGGTGCTGCTGCTGACCGGGTTCGGCGTGTTCTGCGAGAGCTGGTTAGCCTCGCCGGTGATCACACCACCGTTGATGCGTCCTTCCTTGATGTCGCTGTAGGTAACCGAACCATCACGATCCTCCTGACGGAGACGATACTGATAGGTCGTGTTAACAGTGACATTCTGATCCACGTGGCTGTAGTCGCGAGCCTGGTTGCTGGTTCCAGCACCGGCCTTGAAGGCGATATCCGACCAGGTGGTCTCGCTTCCCTTCATGCGACGCTCAACGTAGAAGCCATGGTTGTTAACCTCGGTAGCCGTCTGCCAGTCGAGGCGAAGAGCCGTCGGCAGGGTCGTCAGCTTGAAGTCGGCCAGTTCGACCGGCTCCACGAGGCACTCCGAGCTGGCCTTGATGCCGAAGTACGGACGGATCATCGGGATCCACGAACCACGAGTGTAGGTCGGGAAGCCGGTAACCTTACCATCAAAGCTGAGGTGCGGATAACCAGGGTTGTTCGTCAGCGTGATCATCGGATTCCAGCCGCTCGATCCGGTCGTCACTTCGTACCAGAAGCGATTCTGGCGCATCTCGGTATGAGCCGGGATGCTGAAGTTGCCGATACCACCCGTAGGTCCACCGTTGAGCGGTGGGTTGTTGATGGTTGTCACCTGGCCCATGCGGCTTGCATCGCCACCAAGCTCCAGACCGGTTTCACCCAGCTGAGCGACGGTTGCGAAGTAGAGGCCCGGCTCGGCGACATACTGGGTGTCGAGCATATAGGTCACAAACTGATCGAAGTTGAACTGACGACCAGGGACCGCCAGGAACGGATCAGGAATTCCCTCTCCACGGCGAGCCATGGTAATCGTCGAGGGAACCGGAGCGCCCGAAGGCGGATTGTTGGCGTTCGTGTTCGTCGGCTGCTTGTAGATCGAGTACATCACGAAGTCCTGCGCCTGGTTGGCACCGGAGTAGAAGGCCTGGAAGCCACGGATGGTATCACGGGTCAGGATGCGGAACTGCATCGCGAAGGTACCCGAGCTGCTACCACCAAGCGGACCGAACGGATTGGAACCGGCACCATCCTGATTGGACGGCGGCACCAGGTTCAGACCCTTGCCCTGAAGGCCGGCCTCGCTCTGAACATCGTTCGTACCATCGTCATAGGCGAAGGCAGGTCCGAGGGTCAGCTTGAACTTCGCATAGCTCTCGTCGTTCGCATTGTAGGAATCGAAATCCTGCGGCATGATGCGAGCGCCGATGATGTAGTTGGTTGACGTGATAGGGTTGAGGGTATCCGGAACGATGTCCGACCCGCACTCCTGCGCATTCCATGACGGGAACGACTCAACGTAGTCCTTTCCGGCAGGGATCGAGATGATCGACTTGTAGCGATAGTAGTTGTACCGGCCCGGAGCCTGTGTGTTCGGATCGCGGGTCACGTACATCGCCACGCCAAAGGTGGTGGCGGCGGTCGTGCCGTTGTTGCCGACCTTCACCGAGATCGGGATGGCGCGGGCCTGCGAGGCAGGAGCCTGCGTGTACGGCCAGTCAACACGGACGGCGGTGACTTCAACTTCCGGCTTGACCGGCTCGATGAGCATCACGTTGTCCACGTAGAACTGATCATCATCATCCGAAGGCGAACCGATCGGGTTACGATCGCTCTTGACTTCAAGACGGATACGGAAACGGAAGGTCTTGTTGCCCGGAGCAACCTTCGACCAGCGAGCCGGGATCGGAATGAAGGCGCGATAGAACTCGAAGTCCTTACCGGCATCGAACTCGTCAACGACGATCTTACCGGTGGTATCGGCACCCGAACCACCGCCGCCGCCGAAGACACCCCAGCGCGGCGAGTTGGTGCCCCAGTTGATGCTGGCACCACGGTCGTTGAACGGCGCATAACGCCAGCTCGAAATATCGAAGATGTTGACGATGTTGTCGATTCCGTTCGGGCTGGGCTCGGCGAACTCGACGTACATCTTGTCAGCAGCCTGGAAGAGCTGATCCTTCGACGTGGTGTACACCGCGTTCTCCGGACCAACACGCTGGTTGTCGGCAAAGCCACGATCATAGTTGCCGTTGCTTCCCTGCTTACCGGAACGCTCGTAGGAAAGGAGCAGAACCGGACGGTTGACAAGCTGGCTCAGGTTGATCGGAAAAGAGATAATCGTATCGCCGCAGAGAGCGCCCGGAGCATCATTCAGGTAGAAGCTCTGGAAGTTGTCCTTGCGATCGAGCAGCAGCACGGGCGAGTTCAGGTTGCGCGTGCCAAACGTCCCTCTCGGAGGAGGAGGATTGAACGTGCGTGCATCGCCATCAACCACCTGGGCACCGATCGACACCCACTTCTGAACCGACGGGATGATACCGTCCTCAGGGGAGTAATCGTACTCGGAGAAGGCGTCGATGAACGGAGCTTCGAGACGGCGGATACCGAACATGCGGATACCCGTGGTGTCATCGAACGGCCACGACTGTGCATAGTTCTCGCCGTTCGGGCCCTGATCCAGAGCAATAACCTCGGCGCGGAAACGGCCAACCTGGCGAGGAACGTTTGCGTTCGTCACATACGGATCGAAGATGATCGTATCGATGTTCTTACGTGCCGTTGCCGGGAAAAGCGCGTTACCACGGATCGACCAGAGCGAATCGGTGGTTGCCGTGCGCTGGTAGACCGGAGGATTGGCGACGTTGATCAGGTCGCGGATGCGGAAGACCACGTTGAAACGGATCGGCTGCGGAGTCTTGTTCACCGGTCCGATCGAGTCGCTCACGTTCTGAACGATACCAACCGGGCGGATGACGCCGAGCGACGGGTTGCCGAGAAGGAGCTCGTAGTTGTCCACAAGCTGCCCCGTGGGCAGATCGACATACTGTCCCGGCGTGAAGCGGCTCGGAACCTGGAACCTAACACTGTTGACGCGCACAACGTTCTTCCACTGCTTGAAGCGGATGGCAAGAGAGTTGTGCGGGGTAGCGGTGCTGCCGTTGACATACACCGCGCCGGTGCCCGGAGGCTCGCCGTCGGTCAGGTAGTTCGTGAACTCACCTGCGAAACTGCAGACGCCGATCGTTGCGTTGGCGCGATACATCGCCTGCGACTGAACGTTGATAACCTGCGACTGTGCGTCCTTGTAAACACCGCTGAACTGGATGTAGTTGATCTGGACGGTGCTGTCGATACGATCCAGCACAACCTGATAGTTGGCGCGGATATCACGCTGGATAACACCGTTCTGACGGAGAAGCAGCGGAATGTTCTTCACACCGATCATCGTCTGGTTTACATAGTAGATCAACAGCTTGTTGCCAAGCGTGTCACGACGCCAGTAGACCTTGCCGAAATCGTCGGGACGGAACCCGAGCGGATCGAACTGCGAAAGCTCGGTATCGTCCCAGAGCGCCGCGATCAACGGCCGGCCGGTATTGTTGGTCGTGAATTTCGCGTTGTTCGGGTTGAGGATACCGCTGGTGCGCGAGGCACCACCAAGCGCGACCTGGCTGTAGCCGAAATCATCCGGCGTCGGGTCGGTCAGCGGGTTGCCGGTCTTCGGGCGGGTATCATCGAACACCGGTTCGTAATCGACACGGTTGCCCGACTCATCATACTGATAACGGCGGTTGGTCAGAGCAACAAGACCGTTGGTGGAGACATAGAAGCTGTCGTATTTCCGACCGTAGAAGTAGAACGGAAATCCGATTGCGATCGGGCCGGCAAACGCGTTGTCGGTCGAGTCGGTGATAACCGTGTTGTTCGGCCCGGCCGACACCTGGTTCGGGTTACGGAAATACTCGTAACCGCTGCTTCCCGGACGAGTCCAGAAAGCCGGGGTGCGCTGGTTGGGACCGGAAACGACACGATGCCAGAACTGAGCTTCAGTGCCGGTCGTATCGGTAAACTGCCAGGTCGGGACCCAGGGGGGACCTACCGCTGGAGCATCATTGTCGACAATGTAGTACCCCGTCGCAAGTGGAGCTTTAGCCAGCGGGCCGCCCGGAAACGAGCCTCTGCTGTCCACACTCTGACGAAGTACTTCCTTGCCGTCACCCTTGCTTTCCGCCTCGCCCTGCGCGAACAATTTCGCGACAGGCAAGGAGAACGCAACGGCGCATAGAAGTACAAGAACCCTTCGCATTAGCTGCACTCCTGTAAAGTGAGTTAAAGGTTAGATGGAATGTATTGATACTGAAATCTTGTTGAGGTCTGTCCTGTTGGAGCTGTCAAAAGCTGATCCCGATGAACGGAATTATCCATCTTCAACAGATCCATTCGTGATTCGATACGTTTTGAGTCTGGGAGGATTGCGAATGCAAGACCGCGAGAATCGCCAAAATCCATCAGAAAAGCAAAGGTTTTTTCTTCGACATCCTCTTCCCCATCCTGCTCTCTGGCCTCTAACACACCAAGATGATGTTTTGTTAGCGCTATTGATTTTTTTTTAAAGAAAGTCCCGACCAGCTTGAATTTAGCCGAAAATCGAGCATTTCACCCCGGGCTCAGCGGCATTCCGGTTCTCAACCCCTCCCCGTGGGAGAACTCCGTCCGGCGCGGAATCGGCCATCCCGGCATCATAATCAAAATCGACGCGCGATGCGCCGGCGGCGCCTTTCACTACCGCGAAACGGGCCGATGACGATCCCGGCGGCCCTGATCGAGGCCGCATCTCTCGTCGTACAATGCTTGGATGTTCGGGGGGAAGATCGCAGGGTCCCGGGAGGGTCCGAGAGAGATACATTGCATGCGCCGCCAGGTTCGAGAGTGTTCCCGCCATGATCATGGCGTGGGGGGCGCATGGATGCCGATCCGGGGGATGTGAATGCTCGCGGGGAGCACGCGGACGGCAGATGTTCCGAACCCGATATGGTATCGGGATACGGATGCAGTATACAGTATAAGACAATACGCCCCATCGCACCAAATGCTTTATCGGCGCCCGCCGCGGCACGCCATGCTAAATGTGGATAATTTCGTTGAAGGGAAGATTCCCTTCCATATTTTCGTTATCGTCATGGATGATTCCTCCGGGGGTGCCGGAGGAGAAGACATCCTCAGAGACCGTTCGCCAGCGAACGCCGTCTCCCCGCGATCAACATCCTTTTTACAACAACATATCCAACCCCGGTCATGAACCCACTCCATGCGCTTCTCGAACAGGGCCAGTCGATCTGGTACGATTTCATCAGTCGCGATTTTATCTCCAGCGGAGAAATGAAGCGGCTTGTGGACCAGGGGCTACGAGGGATGACCTCCAACCCGACGATCTTCGAGAAGGCGATTGCCGGAGGGAACGCCTACGATGAACAGATCCGCGAGATCGGCGCGGGGCCTTCCATCGCGGAGATCGCAACACGGATCTTTATCACCGATATCAGGAACGCATGCGATGTGATGCGCCCGGTGTACGATGGCGCCCATGGGGCCGACGGCTTTATCTCGATCGAGGTGAACCCGAAGCTCGCGGCAAAGACGGAGGAGACCATCGCCGAGGCTCGCTCGCTCTGGAAGGAGATCGACCGGCCCAATGTGATGATCAAGATCCCCGCGACCCCCGAGGGAATACCGGCCGTGCGCCAGTGCATCGCCGACGGGATCAATGTCAATATCACCCTGATGTTCTCCATTGAACAGTATCGCGCGGTTGCCGAGGCATATCTGGAAGGGCTGGAGGAGCGCGTGGCAAAGGGGGGGGAAATCAATGGGATCAACTCCGTGGCGAGCGTCTTCGTCAGCCGTATCGATACCCTGATCGATGAGATGCTGGGAGCGATCGGAACCCCCGATGCGCTCGCGGTGCGCGGCAAGGCCGGCCTTGCGAACTCGAAGCTGATCTACGAGGAGTTCAAATGGACCTTCAGCGGCGAGCGCTGGGAGAAGCTGGCGGAGCGGGGAGCGCATCCGCAGCGGCCACTCTGGGCAAGCACATCGTCCAAGAACCCGAACTATCCCGATCTCCTCTATGTGGACAACCTGATAGGCCCGATGACCGTGAACACCGTGCCGCCGGAAACGCTGGCCGCCATCATGGACCACGCAAATGTCCGCGCGACGATCGAGGAGGGAGTGGACGAGGCCAGGGAGGCGATGAAGAAACTGGCGGAGGTCGGCATCGATATCGACGCGGTGATGAAAAAGCTGCTGGCCGAGGGGGTTGCGAAGTTCGAGAAATCGTTCGATACGCTCTTCCAGAAACTTGAGGAGAAGCACGGCGCCCTTGTGGCGGCGGAGTGATCGGAACGCCGGGATCACTCACATCCCCGTTGCGGGGGCTTATCTGGCTGTTGAATTACTACAGCCAGACTGTTCAAGATGGTGCGGATCTTGACATTCCCCCG
>JBDSJW010000035.1:0-3352 GCA_039917235.1 Kapaibacterium sp. (SeqCode)
TTTCAGCATCTCGATCACCCCGGCCGGCGTGCACGATTCCAGCGCCGGCATACCGATCACCATCCGCCCCACGCTCACCGGATGCAACCCATCAACATCCTTGCGATAATCGATCGCCTTGACGATCCGGTCGTAGTTGATATGCCCCGGCAGCGGCGCCTGCACCAGAATGCCGTGAATCGCCGGGTCCACGTTGAGCCTTCCCACCAGCGCCAGAAGATCATTCTCCGCCGTATCGGCGGGGAGCTTATGCGTCACCGAGTGGAAGCCGAGCCGCTCGCACATCTTCCCCTTGGAGCGGACATACGTGGCCGATGCCGGGTCATCGCCGACCAGCACCACCGCCAGCCCCGGCGTGATTCCGCGCTCCGCGATCAGCGCCCGCGATTCCGCATGTACCCGGTCGATGATCGCCTCGGATACGGTTTTGCCATCTATGATAATTGGTTCCGCCATGCACGTAATATTATGGGCCTCCGGCCCGTTGAATCGATGGCGTGGGTTGGTTGCCACGCAGAGCCCGTGATAATTGATGGCGTGGATCGGTTGCCACGCCGGGCTTGTGATAACCGGTGCTTACACCCCTTCCATGACATTTTCCCCGCGACTCTTCCGCACGAACTCCAGAAAGCCATGAAGGCTGAGGGCGTTCAGCGTCCGCTCGCGCGTGAGCCAGGCCTTGCGCCCCATCGTCACGCCGTAGCGCATGTTCCCGAAATCCGCCAGCGTGTGGGCATCGGGATTGATGGCGATCGGGACGCCCTTGCGGAGAGCATACCGAGCCATTCGCCAGTTCAGGTCCAGCCGGTATGGGTTGCAGTTCAACTCGATCGATTTTCCATGCCCGGCCGCCGTCTGGATAATACGCCGGAGATCGACATCGTAGCCCTTCCGCTTCAGGATCAGGCGGCCGGTGGAATGGCCCAGGATCGTCACGTACGGGTTGGCGAGCGCGCGGCAGATCCGCTCGGTCTGCGCCTCCTCGGGGAGCGTGAACTGGGAGTGAACGGAGGCAACCACGGCGTCCAGCGTGGCGAGAATATCGTCGGAGAAATCGAGGGTGCCATCCCCCAGGATATCGCACTCAATCCCCTTCAGCACGCGGAAATCAGCGGGATCGAGCCCCTCGTTGATGACGTCGATCTCCTTCCCCTGCGCCTCCAGCCGTCGCTCATCCAGGCCGTTGGCATAGAACGCGCTTTTGGAGTGATCGGTAATCAGCAGATAGCGATAGCCAAGCCCGCGAACATGCTCCACGATCTCCGCGATGCCGCTCCGGCCATCGCTCCAGGTGGAGTGAACATGCAGCATCCCCTGAATATCAGCAGGTTCAAGCAGCCGGGGGATATCGCCATCCAGCGCGCGGCGCACCTCGTCGATCCCCTCGCGAAGCTCCGGCGGGATCACCGCGGCGCCGGCCAGGCGGAAAAGCTCCTCCTCCGATTCCAGCGCCACCGGCTCGCCATCGCGGAAGAGCCCATCCTCGCGCAGATCGTATCCACGGTCGGCCAGCGGGATCGATATCATAAAGGCGTAATCGCTGGCGCCGGTCCGCTGGTGCAGCACCGCGTGGTAGTGCGCGGCCGGCGTCACATCGATTCTAAGGCTGTAGGAGCCGTCGATCACCCCGCGAATCGTCAGGCCATCACGCACAATCTCCCCGATAATTTCAACACCGGCCAGATCACGCTCCACGGCGGCCGGATCATCAGCCTCCACCACGAAACTGAGCGAATCGAACTCCTCGGCGCCCCGGCGAAGGCGGCCGGCAATCGCGACGCGGACGGTTGATGGAAGCCGTTCCAGCTCCGACAGAAGGTGTTCGCCGTATTCGGTGGCCGTGTTGATCTTGAACTTTCCGCTGCTCTTCTTCAGCTCCTCAATCCCCTCCAGGATCTTCGCCTGGGACTTCGCGCCGAATCCCGGCAGCGCCGCCACGCGATTTTCCCTGACGGCATCCTCCAGCCCGCGAAGCGTATCAACGCCAAGCTGTTGATGGATTGCGCGCACCTTCTTGGCGCCAAGCCCGCGAATCTTCAGAATGTCGATCAGCCCAGGAGGGGTTGCCCCGCGAAGCTCCTCAAGCTGGCTCGATATGCCGCTCTCCACAATCTCCCTGATCTCCGCGCCAAGCGCCTTGCCGACCCCCGGAATCGCAAATCCATTGGGCGATTCCATCGCGGCGGCGATATCGATGCCGCTGGTCTCCATCGCCCGCGCGGCGCGACCGTACGCGCTCGACTTGAAGTCGTTCTCGCCGTGAAGGCCCAGATATGTTTCGATGTCGTAGAGAACCTTCGCAACGTCTCGTGCAGTCATGCGTGTACGCCTTCGATCGATGAGAGAAGCGTGTCAGGTTGATCACCGCGAGGGAGTCACGGTGAAAAG
Source organism: Kapaibacterium sp. (SeqCode) (assembly GCA_039917235.1). Lineage (GTDB taxonomy): Bacteria > Bacteroidota > Ignavibacteria > OLB7 > OLB7 > JAFDZV01. The sequence goes on from JBDSJW010000035.1 coordinate 2,389, forward strand.
CCAAAGATACTCAAGCCGATCTAAAAAGGAGCGCGCCATCATGCAACTACTCCGTGACAAGATGAAGCAGCGGCGCCGGAGCGTCCGCAATTCCCTCATATCAGCCCCACTGCTGGTGATGGCCGCCGTCGCCATCTCCCTGGTTTCCAGCTGCGCCCGGACCGAATCAAAACCTGACAAGGCCACGATGCGGAACGTCTCCGCCGCGGAACCGCCGCGCGGGAAACAGACGCTGGTTCCCGTAAAAGTTCCCGCGAAGGAGGCAAAGGACACATCGATCAAACGTCCCCGCTTTCCCGATCCCCCCTGGACGGTCGCGAAGATGGTTGATGCGTTTGGAGCGATCACCCGGAAGAAGTTCGAAGGGCCGTGCAGAGCCGCGGGCATTCCCTGCCCCCCCGTCCGGCTCACGTTCCTGGCGTTCAAGCGGGAGCGTCTGCTGGAGATCTGGGGTGCCGGCGAGGAGGGGGCATACCGGAAGATCGGGGGATATCCCATCCTGGCGGCAAGCGGCGGGCCGGGGCCGAAGCGGAGGGAGGGGGACAGGCAGGTGCCGGAGGGATTCTACGATCTGCCGGAGCTGAACCCGAACAGCAGCCTCCATCTCTCGATCAGGATCGGCTATCCGAACAGGGATGATATCGCCAACGCCGGAATTCCGGTCAACGCCATGGGGGGTGATATCTATCTCCACGGCAAGGCCGCGTCGATCGGGTGCATCGCGGTGGGAGATCCGGCGATCGAGGAGATCTTCACATTGGTGGCGCAGGTAACCGCGCCGAACCGGAGGATCATCATCTCCCCCGTCGATTTCCGCCGGAACCCGAGGCCGGCGCTCCCAAAAGAGGAGAAATGGGTGGGCGATCTTTACGGCAGACTCAGTCGCGCGCTGGAAGCATTTCCGGTCGCCGGAGCGGCCGGCGGGGCGGTCCGGCATCCGTAAAACGTGCTTCGGCGCCCTCAA
>JBDSJW010000036.1:0-6373 GCA_039917235.1 Kapaibacterium sp. (SeqCode)
CCTGACCAACAACCTTCGGCGCGATCAGACGGAACCCCGACGCGATCACCGCATCCCCCAACGTCTTCCCGTGATATGCCGCCTTCAACTCCTCCCCGCATGGTCCGCCGATCTTCACCTTCAGCGTATCCGCCAACTCTCCCTTTACCGCCGGCTGATACCGCAGAACGACCGCAATGCTGTCTCCCGGAGCAATTTCCACCGGCAACGCCGTGGGCGATATCACCGTCACAACACCGCCGCTCTGGCTGCCAAGCGTAATCGACTCGATCCGGCGAGCAACCGTCCCCGTGTTGTGGATCTCGATCTGTTGATCAATCGTTATCCCTACCCCGATGCTCCCGAACTCCACCGGACCCCCCGTCATGCTCGACGATGTCCGTGCCGCATAGCCGCTCAACGCCACCAGGCGAGCTGTTCCGCACGGCGACCATCCCACCGTCAGCGTCCCGCCGTGCGTCCCTTCCGTCGATGGCGCGAAGATCAACCGCACCGTGTCGCTCCCACCAGGCGCCAGCACCAGCGGCAACGCCGTGCTGCTGCTGAACGCCGCGCTCCCCCCGAACTCAAGGCTGCTGATCGTGTCGCCAACCGCGCCATCGTTCTTCAGCACCACCGTCAGACCTGATGCTCCCTGGCAGCTTGTCGTCGTATCGAACCGAACGCTTGACGCGCTGACCGAGAGTTGCGGCGTGGCTCGCTCCCCATGCAGCGGAACCTCGCTCGCGATCCCGCATGGGGCTCCGGTCAGTTTCAATGTCGTCGCGAAGACCCCATCGCTCGTCGGAGCGAAACGGACGCGGAGTTCAACCGGCGTTCCGGGCGCCAGGATCACCGGCAGCGGCGGCGTGACGCTGTAGGCGGCCGCCCCCCCCAGGTCGAGGCTTGTCACCGTGTCGGCAATCGTCCCATCATTCCGCAGCGTGATGATCTGCTCGCTCGCGCTGTCGCATGTCAGCATCCGCCCGAACTCAATGCCGGTTTCGGCGATTTTCAACGCCACGGTATCGCGGCTCGCCTCCAGATCGATATCGATCGATGGCGCGTTCTTCGCGTCGGTTGTGATATGCAGCTGCGCGCGACGGACATTATATCCACCGGGAGTATATCGGAGATGAATCGGGAGTGAATCGCCGGGGGGGATCACCTTGCCGGTGATCACATCGACCAGACTGAACTCGCTCGCCTGCGCTCCGGTAATCCCCGTCGTCAGGATCTTCACCGGCTCATCTCCCACGCTCCTGATCATGATCGTCGTATCGATATGATCCGGCACACCGCAGAGGAACGCGCCATAGCCGACCGTCCGCTGCACCAGCAGGCTCCCGCCGGAGCCCTGGAACCCACGGAACTTCACATCGATCACCGGAAGGCACGGCGTGCCGATGATATGCATCACCGATTCCTGCAATCCTCCAAGCGTCGGCGTAAACCTGACGCGCAAGGAATCGCTCTCCCCCGGCGCCAGCGTATCCGGCAGCGTCCCGCCGATCAACTGATAGCCGATCCCCGCGAAGGCGATTGTCGTGATCACCAGCGGACGCGCGCCGCTGTTACGGACAACGATGACCGTATCGTGGGTAGTCTCCTGAGCCTTCAGGACGCCGAAATCGACGGTGGTTGCGGGGATGGCGAGCTGTGCGCTGTCGCGCGTGATCACAAAGGGAAGCTCGAACACTGCTTTGTTATTGGCGTCGGTATAGACGCGAATCGATCCGGTGTAGACGCCCGGCGTTGGCGTCTTGACGCGCAGGAGGATCTTCCTGGCGGAGCCGGTCGGCATGGCGACCGGGAACTCCGCCGGCGTTGGGTTGAGGACCGATCCGTTGATGCCGTTGAAGCGGACCGAATCGACCCTGAAATCGCCGCCGCCGGTGCTCTGCACCGTTATCGTGGTATCCTTCTGGGGATCGCAGGTGGAGAAGCGGAGCGTATCGGGAGCCACCACGCCGTGCGAACGGATCGCCTCGGATGCCAGCGTTCCATAGGAATCATTCCATGTGAGGCCATATCCCATCACGCTGATCGGCTCGGCCGATTCAATAAGCTGGCGGAGTCCCGGCGCCACGCGGACCATCGCCGAGGCATATTTCCCATCCTGATACATAAAGCTGAAATTCACCGGCTGGCCGTTGAGCGTAACACCTTTCAGCGCGGTCACCGGGGCGGTGATGATAAGGAGATGTTTCCAGTAGACGAAGGTCCGCTCGATGCCGGAGCGTGAGGCCCGTTCCCGGACATTCGGTATGGTGATCTCCAGGTTCGGCTTATAGAACGATACGGGCGGAAGTGCCACCATCATCGGATCGCCGTAGGGGACGCGCAAGGTGTCGAAATTCCCCGTCGGCGCGATATTGATCAGCGGGCCGTAGGACATCCTGTCGTTCCCACTGAACGCGAACTCCGCGCCGACAACCGGCTTGGTGGCGACAATCTGCGTGGGCTCGGCAATCGAGAACTCGCAGAGGAAGCCGGCATTAAAGGTCGAATCGGTGAGCGGGTTCCCCGGCTTGAACGCCTGCTTGATGGTGTCGCCGTTGATGATGAACTTTGTCCCATCGTTCAACACATAGAACCGGATGCGCGAGCTATCACGACGCTTTGTCTGCGCCCCCATGCAGTACTCGATCGAGTCGATATCCAGCGTCGGCGTCCGCGAGAAGGGCATGGCGTAGAAGGCCGTTCCCGCCATGGCGTCCGGCGCCTGCTGCTCAATCATGGCCTTGGCGGAGAAGAGCGGCTCGATAGTGGGATCGCAGGTCTTCGGCGAAGGGGGAGGGTTTACCGGGCCAACGTATGGGACACTGGCCCCCTGCGAAAAGGAGATCACCCCGACCGGTTTATCCGACTTGATGCGCGTTCCGGTCATATCGCCATCGATCTGGCCGGGGCTGTTGGTCAGGACCTGAAGGACATCATACTTGTTCAGCGTGACAGTGTACGGCACGCCGGCCGGATGCGTTCCGCCATACGTCGGGGCATTTGGCGTGATCGTCACCTGCGTATTGTCCTGCGATCCCATGATCACAAACCCGTTCCGCTGGCTCTTGGCGGAAAGTCCGCTGTAGGTCACCAGCCGGTAATCGGTCCCCCAACTGGCGACCGGATAGAGGGAATAGTTCTCCGTGGAGTAGCTGGAATCGAACGTTGCGCGGACGCTCACCGGCTGATCGGCGGTGACGATAAATGCCATTTTGTTGACGATATCGACATACTCGATCTCCGGCCGCTGCATGATCTGATTGATGGCGAACTGGGGCTTTGAGAAGACCGCCCGCGATCCCGCCGGCAGGAATGTGTTCGAGAGGACCGTTCCGTTGTTCGCCCACCTGACCTTGACATTCGCATCCCGCTGGGCCATCACCTCGAATGTAAATGTCCCTTTATTGAGAATCCGCTCCTGTCCCTGCGAAACAGCGGGGAGCACAACAAGAAACTCCTTCCCGGCCGGAACCTGGGCATGAATCCCCACCGAAGCCAGAGAAAGAAAAAGGAATGGAAGAAATATCCTGGTAAGGAGTCGAACTGGTATCATGTGCAGGGCCTGGAAGATTACCACGCTCTCAGAGATCGAGCGCGTGGTTGGAGAAATCGATACCGGACAGGTGAGCCGGTAAGCTGGCACCCTGAATTGAAATAGGCAATAGCGAAGATCAATCGAGGATACCCCGGACGGATTTACTCCATCGGGAGGATGCTTTGATCACCCCCACGCCGGTGCGTGGCCCGGAACACCGTCACAGTTGCGTGGCTGCTTCGATGATGCTGAGTCTTTCAGTCCCGCGCTCGGGCAGGAGCCACCATCGAGTGAGAAGAAGCGGAAGGATGGGTGTTCGATGATAACCGAGACGAGCTGATGGCGCCTGTTCATCGTATCGCCAATCCCCGTCAAATAATCTATCGGCGAACGTATAACCCGAACGATCATGGAAAGTTATGCGGACCGGGGATGATTCCGGTAGCCATCATACGCCTGGCACGCAACGGCTGGAATGATAAAAGAGCCGTTGGAAGGATGACGAGCCAGGCATCCATCATGTCACCTGAAAAGAACAGCCTGCCGGGCACCGCTGATTTTATCCGGCTGATATCCAGAATGGGTTGTGGAACGTATCGGGATTGTTCTAGATTCGCCAGATACAGCGAAAAGACTGTCGGCATTCACACTATTGATCTGATCGCATGAATCGTAGAAATTTTCTCACGTCGTTCACCATATCAGACCAAACAAAGAGCCCGCGCGGAATATCGACAGCCAATTCCAAGGATTCCAGCGAACGGAGCTTCCTTTCCGTTCCAGGCCTTGATCGATATACCGGCCCGTGGAACAGAGCCACGCGGATGCACCTGCTCCGGCGAACAATACTTGCGCCGAAGTACTCCGAGGTGATCGCAACCGATGGCATGTCCATGGATCAACTCGTCGATCAGATTACCGCTCCCCTTGATGATCTCCCCGCCCCGCCGGAATACACAGCTCGCTGGATGGAGGCGGCATCGCTGTATTATGACTCTGATCGGGGCGATATCAGCTACATATTCCGTGATGAATTACGGCGGTGGTGGAACGGGCTGATGATCGACAGCCCACTGAATGTGCGGGAGAGAATGACCTTTTTCTGGCATAATCATTTTGCATGCGATGGCGCAACCGATCCCGATCATCGCCTTATCTATATTCAGAATCAGCTTTTCAGAAAATTTGCCGTCGGGAATTTCAAGCAGCTTGTCCGTCTGGTTTCCGTGGATAGGGCGATGCTCCATTATCTGAACGGAGTCGCCAACCGGACCGACGCGATCAATGAAAATTATGCCCGCGAACTGCAGGAGCTTTTCACGCTCGGCGTAATGGATAATGACGGTACGCCGAATTACACACAGCAGGATGTCCGCGAAGCCGCCCGCGTCCTCACCGGCTGGGCCTTCATCGAGGCGGGAATTAACGATACCCCGGTCTGCCATGATTACTGGCACGACACAAAGGATAAGGTGATCTACGGCCAGACACTTCAGGGGAGCGCCTACGGCGACCAGGAGCTGGATACGCTGATCGATCTGATATTCTCCCGCGAACAGACGGCGCGATATATCGTTCGGAAACTCTACAGGTTTTTCGTCTACACTGATACCAGGCTCACCCCGTTCACTCCGATTGCCAGGGAAGTCGAGGATAATATCATCGCTCCGCTCGCGGAGGAATTCCGCTCCAGCAACTGGAACGTTGGCGCGGTACTGAAAAAGCTTTTCCTGAGCGCACATTTTTACGATCAGAATATCATCGGCGCATCGATAAAAAGCCCGGTGGATATTTTCGCCGGAACCGCGCGCGCCATGACCACGGGACCGCGAACGGCACAGGAAATGGAATTTCTGGGGCATGTGCTCCAACGGAACACAACGGAAACGGGACAGGAGGTGTTCGATCCGCCGGGGGTGCAGGGATGGCAGTTCTATCGCACATGGATCAGCAACGCAACGCTTCCGCAACGCCGGTTTTACACCGACCTACTGATCGACGGCGAGAACATCTATTATCAGAAGATTCTCAGCACCGACGCCATCGATGCCGTCCCAACACACGTCTATGGCTACACTCAGTTGCCGGTGCTTCCGTTCGCAAAGCAGTTTGCGTCGTTCGATAATGACGCGGAACAGCTTGTGACCGATATCACCGAGCATCTGCTCGCCTATCCCGCATCCGCCCGCCTGAAACAGCAGCTTATCGATGCGCTGTTGCGGGGACAGCCCGCATATGAATGGCAGTCGCTGGCGGACAGCCTGAAGGAATCGCGATTGAGGGGAATGGTGAAACTCCTGATGCGTTCTTCAAATTATCAGTTAATGTAAACTCCCCATCACCACAGGACAGGCAATGCAACGGAGAACATTTCTAGCTCGCGCCATTCCGGCCACTCTGGCCGCCCCGCTGATACTCAACGGATTTCGTCTCGATGCCATGGCGCAGAATTTTCTTCCGGCCTTGGCGCTGGATGATACAGGCGATCGCGTGCTGGTAATTATTCAGCTCGTCGGTGGTAACGATGGATTAAACACGATAATTCCGGTCGATGACGACGCATATTACAAGGCACGTCCCAACCTCGGAATAAAAAAGGAATCGGCGCTCACGCTTAATTCGGAGCCGCTGCTGCGCCTTCATCCGTCGCTTGCCGGATTGCAGCATATGTTTAACGATGGACAGCTCGCCATCATCAATAATATCGGCTACAGCGGATGCTCGTCATCACATTTTACCGGAACTGAAATCTGGAACACGGCATCGGGAAGCACCACGGCCGAATTCCACGTAACCGGCTGGATAGCCCGCTATCTCCAGCAGGAATTTCCCGATTATCCAAAAATCCTTCCCGAT
>JBDSJW010000037.1:0-6634 GCA_039917235.1 Kapaibacterium sp. (SeqCode)
GGTGGGAGCCGGGGTCTCATTGAAGCTCACCGTGAACGAAGCGGAGTTCCCCTTCAGCGCGGTCTGGTTAAGCGGCTGCGCCACAAACACCGGCGTCCGCTTGATGGTGAACGTGGTATCGCTCTGGTCGCCGGTCTGCGCCGTCGCCAGGCGGATCTGAATCCGGTACTGGGTTCCGAAGAGATTCCCCGGAATCGTCCAGTTGTCGGAGTTGCCGGTGACGCCGGTCGCGATTGTCGTAAGCGCGCCGGAATTCTCATCCATCAGATAGAGATCGAACGGCCCGGTCGTTGAAACCGATGTCCAGGTGATGGCGTGCTGGCTTCCCGCGCAATACTGCTCGTTGCCGTTCGGCGCCGTTACCAGCACCGCGAAGACCGTGAGCGTCCCCGGGTTGCTGGAGATGCTTGAGCAGGAGTTTGTGAGAATCGCGCGGTAGCGCCAGCCGTTCTGCGATGGCTGCACATTGTTCAGCGTAAGCGTGGAGGATGTGGCGCCGGCGACATTGGTATATCCCGCTCCCTTGTCCACCTGCCACTGCACCGCCGGCGCCGGCGTGCCGGCGAAGACCACGCTGAAGATGGCGGTGCCGCCGGACGGCTGCGTGATATCGTTCGGCTGCTGCGTGACACGCGGTGGCGTGTTGATCACGAAGTTGGAATCGCTGACATCATTCTCCGGCCCGTTGGAGGTCATCACCTTGATCCGATACTTGTTTCCGGCCGGGAAGAGCGCCGGCGTGGACCAGGTATAGCTGTTCCCAACCACGTTGAGCGCAAGCGGGTTGAAGGTCTGGCCGCCGTTGGATGACTGATAGATATCGTAGTTCGTGCTGGTGCCGCCGGTCCAGGTGATCACGTTGTTCACCCCGGCGCAGAGCGTATCGCCGCCGTTCGGGAAGAGAACCTGAAGGATGCTCAGCTTTGTGACGAACGCATCGGTGTTGCCGCTGCCGGTGATAGTCCGGAAGACCCCCGCGTTGGTCACCGGATAGTTGGTCGAAATGGTCGACCCGGCAACATAGATGTTGTTCTTGTTATCGATCGAAATGGCATTTGCCTTATCGCCTCCGGTTCCGCCGAGGAACGTGGAGTAGATGATCTTGCCGACGGGGGAGAGCTTGGTGATGAAGACATCGGAGCTGTCGCCGCCGAAGCTTGTGTCCACCGCGTTCAGCGTGGTCGGGTAGGTGGAGGATGCGGTCCAGCCGGTAAGGAAGCTGTTGCCGTTACCATCCACCACAAGGCCCGTTACGGCATCGCTCAGCGCTCCGCCGATAAAGGTGCTGTACTGAAGCTGAACGGCGGGAAGCACCGCGGGGTCCAGCTTTGTCACGAATGCATCGCCAAGCGTCGCGGCCGCGGCCTTGCCGCCGTAGACCGGCTGAAGGGCGTTACGCGTGGGGAAGTTGGCGGAGCTGGTTGCGCCGGCAACGTAGATGCGCCCGATATTATCCACGCCGATTCCCTCGGCCCCGTCGTAATCGCTTCCGCCGATGTAGGTGGAATAGGAAAGCTGCGCGGCGCCGGCCAGAAGCGTATCAAGCCGTGCCACAAAGACATCGGTGCCGCCGTTGTAGCTGGCATCGTATGCCTGAGCGGCCGACAGCGGGAAGTCGATCGAGGTGGTCCGTCCGGTCACGTAGATATAATTGGCATCGCGGACGATGCCGGTGGCGATATCATCGCCGGAGCCGCCCAGGTAGGTGGCATAGCGATAACCATTGCCGTTCAGGTTCAGGACCGCCACGAATGCATCGTTGCTCCGTCCGTTCAGCGAGGTCTGGTACGCTCCGATGGTCGTTGCCAGCGTGTTGGTGTTCGTGGTGCCGGTGATATACAACTGGCGCCTGGAATCGAGTGCGAGCGACCCCTCGTTGAAGGTCGCACCGTCGCAGACGAACGTGGAGTAGAGAAGGGCGGTTCCATCGGCCGAGAGTTTTACGGCGAATGTTCCCCGTCCGGTAACGCTCATGATCGAGCTGATCGTCGGGAAGCTGGCATCGGCCGTTCCGGCAACGTAGGCGTTGCGGAAATCATCCACGGCGATATCGAATGCCGCGTCATCGTTCGGGCCGCCGATATAGGTGGCGTAGATCACCTGGTTGGATGGCGTGAGCGTCGTGTTAAGGCGCATTACAAAGACATCCTGATTGCCGCCGTTGATGGTCTGGTAGGAGCCGGCCTTCACCGGGAAGTCCGTTGAGACCGTGTTGCCGGCAACGTAGATCTGGCCGGTGGTATCGGTGCCGACGCCTTTTGCCTCATCGTTGCCGGAGCCGCCCAGATAGCTGCTGTAGATCAGCGGGTCGATCACCAGCGGCCGCGCGGCGTCGTAGCCGCCAAGATTGAAGCCGACGGTGCCGTTTCCCTTCACGGAGAAGGAGCATGTCACTTTCCGCTTCGCGCCATCGACAAGCTGATAGGCAAAAAGCTGCTGCTGGCGGATATCGCCCATTGTTGTGGAGAGAACCAGATCGCCGCCGCGGTCCACACGGACGCCGGTTGCGCCGTCGTAGTTGACGCGGATGGCCGATGGATCGGCGCCCGGCGCCACAACAATGTCGTAGCGGGGCATCCCGCCATCCACATAGACCACGGCATCGATCCCTTTATAGATATTCTGGATCGAGGCCTGATCGTACGAATGGACGCCGGTTGTCCATTGCGATGGATCCTTGCCGTAGAAATAGTTGTAGGTGCCGGAGTGTGGCGTTCCGGTCTGCACCGCGGTGCCGGAGGTTGTCCCCAGGAAGTTCATGCGGACCACGTTTCCCACGCGGCGGGCACCGGATGCCGAAGCGGCCACGCCGTGCTGGATGCCGTAGATATCATAGACGATCGAGTGATCGGTGACCCAGAGATCGAGCCCATTGAACCGGGAAAGGAAGCGCGCCTCGCGATTCCACTGTCCGCGGTTTTCGATAAACGTCGGGGTGATGCCCGCCAGAGCCGACTGCGCGGTCTTAAGCTGGGCGGCGCTCGAAGTGGTGCGCGTCTGTCCCTGCACGGTGGCCGCGGCCATCGAGGCAAGGAGAATCGCACCGAGCAGGATGTTGCTAGGTTTCATCATTCTGATCCTATACGGTTGTTGATACGGTTCCATATATGTTTGCTGCTGTTTGCTGTTCAAATCCCGCTCCTCGCGTGGAGTGAGGGGGGAGGGTCCAGAGAGGGCAGGTGAGAGTATACATAATCCGGACCCGGACGAAAATGTACTTAAAAAGGCCGAATTGTTTTCATCCTCTCTTCATCTGAGGCCTCCCGAAGGGGCCAAACCGAGGTCGCCGTTATTTTTTTTGCCTGAATTCGCTTCAGGAATGGGCGAATAAGTTGGTATTTAGTAGGTTTTGCCTATTTTTTCGCTCAGCCTGCTCTTCTATCCGCGATTTCCCCTTTCGGCCATTGCATCCCCCCCTCTCGATTTTGTAATTTTAGCGGTTGGAAAGTCTCAAAAGCCCTCTTTTGCTCCTTGAATCTCCTTCCGAGTGAACTACTGTAGAGGTTACAGATACCCGCCAGCGACGGTCGCTTGCCTCGGGTGATATCGTCATTTGAGTTGGATTGCTCTCCATGAAATTATCGGACTTCCGCTACACTGCTCCCAAGTCGATCACTGCCAAATTTCCCGCCGAACCACGCGATCAATCGAAACTGCTCGTGCTCGACCGCAAAACCGGAGAGGCTGCCGACAGTGTCTTCACGGACATCGTCGAGCACTTCAAGAAAGGGGATTGCCTGGTGGTCAACGAGTCGCGTGTCTTTCCGGCGCGGCTGATCGGCAAGAAGGAGAAGACCAACGCGCAGATCGAGGTGATGCTCCTGCGGGAGCTCTCCCAGAAGGATACATCATCGCTCTGGGATGTGATCGTCGATCCGGCGCGGAAGGTCAGAATCGGCAACAAGATCTATTTCGACGACGGAAAACTCTACTGCGAGGTGATCGACAACACCACGTCGCGGGGGCGCACGGTTCGGTTCAACCATACCGGCGACCTTTTCAAGACGATCGAGCGGATAGGGCTGATGCCGCTTCCGCCGTATATCGGGCGTGAGCCATCGGAGGATGACCGGGAGTTCTACCAGACGATCTTCGCCAAGACGAACGGATCGGTGGCTGCTCCAACGGCCGGCCTTCATTTTACAAAGAAGCTGATCGCGCGGCTGGAGAGGAAGGGGGTGAAGATCGCCAAGGTGATGCTCCATATCAACCGCTCCACGTTCGATCCGGTGGAAGTGGAGGATCTGACCAAGCATAAGATGCACTCGGAATACTTCGAGATCACCTCGACGGCGGCCGAGACGATCAACAAAACGATCAAGTCCAAGGGGAATGTCTACGCGGTCGGGGCCTCGGTGGTGCGCGCGCTGGAAAGCTCGGTGCTGACGGTCGGCACGGTAAAGCCGAACCGCGCCTGGACCGATAAGTTCGTCTATCCTCCATACGACTTCAAGATCGTCGATCGCCTGATCACGAACTTCCATCCGCCGGAGAGCACGATCCTGATGATGGTCTGCGCCTTCGCGGGGCGCGAAAAGGTTCTCAAGGCCTACAAGCACGCAATCAAGAGCGGCTATCGCTTCTACAGCTACGGCGATGCGATGCTGATTCTCTGATCCCTGCTTCTTCCCGCATCTGAATCGGATCTTCCCACGGTCGGTTGTACCGTGGGAAGGATCTCCCGCGCACACCTCCCGCGCCGCGCGGCCAAGGAACCGCCGCCGTCGCTCTCCGGTTACTCGCTGCCGTGGGCGTGAAGATCGGCCAGCCGCTGCCACGCCTTTCTGTATTTCTCCATCCGTTCAGCATCCTTCTCCTTCATCGGGCGATTGCTCCGGCGGATATCCATGTTATCCTCCAGATCGGCCAGCTTCACGGCGCGGGCCAGCGGATTTGGCGCTACTCTGTCCACGAACGCATCGTAGGTCTCCCCTTTCCGTCTGGTCAGGCAGCCCACGGCCACAACCACCGGTTCCGAGAATCCGAGACGGCGGAGATCGTCGAGCGTGGTATCGGTATCCTCCACAACATCATGCAGGAACGCGACGATTTTTTCATCGATCGACCGGCAGCGTCCCGCCACGCCGATCACATGCAGGATATACGGCTGGCGATACTTGTCCACCTGCCCGCGATGGCTGGTAACGGCCAGCTCCACCGCATCTTCGATGGTTGCGGCACGCGTGGGGGCGACCGGAGTTCGCGCGCGCGTTGCCGGCCGTTTCGGCGCCGCCTTCTTTGCAACGCTTTTTAATGCTGTCGTTAGACGTCGGGGGGGAGTAGTCGCTGCTTTCGCCATATGAGTTCAGGATAATTGGACATGCAGAGTACCGGTTGCCGGCACTCTGCTGATGGAAGCAATATTCGCTCCAATCGGAGAAGAGTTCCACTGTCATGGGATGAAAAATTCTCTAATTCCGGGGCCGGATGGCATGTGGCCGGCCTCCGGCGCGGGACTGGATGGTCGGATCTTCGGCTTCCCGGGGGCTGATGGCTTACATCGCCGTCGCGTCCGGGAGGTCATCCTTCTCCGCGAACGTGACGTGATCGAAGATCTTCATCCCGTTGGCCAGCGTCTTGTGGACCGGGCAGCGCCCCACAATCTGCTCCAGCCGCGCCCGCTCCGCCTCGGTAAACGTTCCGCCCAGCGTGACATGGGCCTGTATCCGTTCTATCATCCCGGCATGTTCATCCTCGCATTCCGCGCAGTCGGTTGCATGGACCCGGTCGAACTCATATTCCGTTCTGATCCACGCCAGGGGGATCCCCTTGAGGTTTGCATAATACCTGAGGGTGAGCGTGGTGCAGGCCGCCAGCCCTCCCAGAAGGAGATCGTACGGCGTGGGGCCGCTGTTCTCCCCTCCAGCCTCCACCGGTTCATCCGCATACCAGTGATGAACGCCGTTGCTGATTTCTACCCGCGTTCCCGAGACAAGTGATGCTGTTACATGACCCATTGCAGTCGTGGATTGATGATGACGATCCCGTGGATGGCGTAAAGATAACATTCCATCGGGGATCGTGGCGGTAGGGGGAGTTCAGGAACTCCCCTTACATGTCATCCGTACCGCCGCGCATCATCCGCATCTCCAAGCATCCCCCATATCCGCCCCCATCCCCTCCACGCGATGCCACGTCGGGACGACTCCATACTTTTGCGGCATGACTGACTTGACACACGTTACGATCTACACCGACGGGGCATGCTCCGGCAACCCCGGCCCCGGCGCATACGCGGCGGTTCTCCTTTTCGACGACAAGCGGATGGAACTGGCGCAGGGCTTCAGGAACACGACAAACAACCGCATGGAACTCCTTGGCGTGATCAGCGCGCTGGAACAGTTGAAACGCCCCTGCAAGGTCACGCTCTACAGCGATTCCCAGTATGTGGTGGATACCGTCACCAAACGGTGGGTCTACGGCTGGCAGAAAAAGGGATGGCGCAAGGCCGATAACAAGCCGGCGCTGAACGTCGATCTCTGGCAGCGACTTCTCCCCCTTCTGGCGCATCACACGGTCGATTTCAAATGGGTTCGCGGCCACAACAACAACCTGGAGAACGAGCGATGCGATCAGCTTGCCGTGGCCGCCACGCAGGGGGGGGGCCTGCTGGTGGATGAGGGATATCAGAAAC
>JBDSJW010000038.1:0-3145 GCA_039917235.1 Kapaibacterium sp. (SeqCode)
CCCTGATAGCGGACGCCGTGGAAGCCGCGCGCGCCAAGATGCCAGCGGGTGGAGTCGGCGCCGAGATAGAAGTTGGAGGCGCTTCCGGCGGGATCATCGCCGGTGACGCGGACGTCCGGGCTGGATCCGAGGAATTCGGTGCCGAGCAGGTGGTAGCGTGAGCGGGCGGATGGGCTTCCGACGGAATCGACGAGGTAGCAGTAGCTGACGCGATCGCCGCCGAAACGGACGGTGGCGCTGCCGACGGTCCCCTGAAAGCGGACGTTATCGCGCCACTGGCCGATATTTTCCGTGAAGAGTATCGGTGTGCGCCGGGCGGAGATGCCGTAAGGAGATCCATGCGTGTTCGAGCGCTGCGCCACGAGAAGCGCCGATGGGTCGATCGCGGGGAGAAGGAACAGGGCAAGGATCAGGAGCGATCCCACGCCGGCTTTATGAGTAACCATGTAATCGTACGTTCATAACACGTGGCACTAATCGCAATGCATAGGCACCGATGAGCCGGTATACCATCTCACGATGAATCCAGAACGAGCTTCAGCCCGGGGGAGGATGAGACGCTCTCCGCATGATTTGTTCCGCGGCAAAGGGATGGGAAGCTAGATACACCTCACCTCCCCTGATTGTTACACGCAATCGGAGATTGGAATGCGGTAGCTACGGGCCATGGAATCAGGCCAACATACGGAAAACGGATCGCGGAAAACAGGCCAACAAGGGCGCCGCGATGTTACCACCTGTACATACGAGCAGGCTGCCGGAAAGGGTCGTACCAGAGATGAATGTCGGGTGGAATAAGTTACTCTGACGGCGGGATGGCGGGGGCCAGGGTATCGGCGGTGCGGGTCATCGCGTAGCGCTCGATAAACTCCTGCACAATCGGATCGGGCGATTGCTGAAGCTGGCGTGGGCTTCCGTTGAAACGTATCACCCCATCCTCCAGCATCACCACCACATGGGCAACTTTATAGACCGAAAAGATATCGTGGGTAATCACGATCGATGTAACGTCCAGCTTGTGCGTAAGATCGCAGACCAGATTGTCGATCTGCTCCGATGTGATCGGGTCAAGCCCGGTGGTCGGCTCGTCGTAGAAAACGTACTTCGGCGTGCCGACCAGCGCCCGCGCCACGCCGACCCGTTTCCGCATGCCGCCGGAGAGCTCCGACGGTTTTTTATTGGCGAGGATATCGTAGGCTTTGGCGAACTCCGCGTCGTTGAGCGATTTCGGATCGGGGAGAAGGCCCACGTTGACGAGGTTTGTGCGGATTTCGTTGTTCAGCAGATTGGTGTCCCGCTCGCCATGCTCGTACAGCCCAAGCACCAGATTCTCCGCCACGGTCATTGAATCGAAGAGCGCCGCCCCCTGAAACACGTAGCCGACATGCCGCCGTATCTCGTAGAGTTCCTTCTCGTCCATCAGATCAACCCGCCTTCCATCGATCGTGATCGTCCCGGAATCGGGTTGCAGCAGCCCCACGATCAGCTTTAGCAGCACGCTTTTCCCGGTCCCGGAGCGGCCGATGATGACCGTCGATTTTCCATCGGGAATCTCCATCGAAACCCCGCGAAGCACATGCTTCGGCCCGAACGATTTATAGACGTTATCGATGACGATCATGACACGAATCGAATAGTGAAAGGCTCTGTTGTCGCAACCGGGCCTGGCAGGCTGTTCAGGGACGATCAGCCGTAACGCCGCGGATGACGTCCTTCAACAGTCTGTCAGAGAATATAGCCGAAGATGGCATCCAGCACCAGAATCGCGGCCGATGAGAGTGTAAACGAACGGACGGTGGACTGCCCCACCCCCTCCGCGCCACCATCGGTGCGAAACCCGACATAACATCCGATCAGCGCGGTTGCCATGCCGAACGTAAGGGACTTCAGCAGCCCGGTGAGGATTTCGGATACCGAGAAGAAATTGCGGACGGAGATGAAGTAATCGACGGAGGTGAAGTTGAACTTCAGGATCACCAGGAAAAATGCGCCAAGGATGGCGACAAGATTGGAGAAGATGATCAGGATCGGCATCATGGTCATCGCCGCCAGCACGCGGGGCATCGCCAGATAGCGGTCGGGATGGATCGCCATCATCTCCAGCGCATCGATCTGCTCGGAGACCTTCATCGTCCCAATCTGCGCCGCTATCGACCCACCGACGCGCCCCGCGATCACCAGCGCCGTCAGCACCGGCGAAAGCTCCGTGAAGACCACCGTGGCGATCGATCCTCCCACAAACGGCCGGGCAAGCGCCAGCAGATTGAACTTTGCGAAGAGATTGGTGGCCTGAAGCGCCGCGATGGCGCCGGTAAATGCGCCGACAATGAGGACCAGCGGGAGGGAGCTGACGCCGATCACCGACATCTGCTCAAGGACCAGCTGGCGCGACCGGAAGGCGCTGGGGATATAGCGGAAGATGGCGATCAGGAGAAGGATGATACGCCCAAGCTCCGCGAAGAATCCCATCAGCCTCCGCCCGACGGCGGCGAAGATGTTTCCGATCATACGGTCGCTCCGGTGCCCGAGCGCTGCATCAATTCCAGGGAAGCTCGACTCACCGTCCCTCCTTTGCGGGGATCGCGATGGCATACGGCGCGCCGGAAGGTTTCGGAAGGTTCCGTTTCAGGATCCAGGGGTTGAGGAGCTTGACATCCTTATATGTTGTTCCTTTTGACTCCGCCCACTGCGCCAGGTTGGTGATTTCGTCGCTCACCATCACCGTGGCCGCGGGCGTCGGGGCGTAGTAATCGTTTCTGGTCAGAAAGAACCCGTAACGGTCAGGGTGCGTCATGATCTCCTTCAGCGCGATGATTCTGAATACGTAACGGGAGGTCTCCTCATTCAGGAAGAGATCGTAGAAGCTATGCCCGTTCTGGAATGTGAGGTCATCCTGCGTGGCTGCCTCCCCCATGTTATACGCGGCGGCGGAGAGCGCCCAGCTCCCGAATCGTTGCTTGTTATCGACCAGCAGCCTGATTGCCGCGGCCGTCGATTTTGCGATATCCTTCCGTTCATCGACGAAGCTGTCCACCCGCAGGCCGTAATGCTGCGCCGTTTCCGGGATAAACTGCCAGAGCCCGACGGCTCCCTTGCCGGATTGTGCCTGATAGAGAGCGCTTTCGGCGACCGAGAGAAATTTGAG
>JBDSJW010000039.1:0-12206 GCA_039917235.1 Kapaibacterium sp. (SeqCode)
GACCTTTACCGATACGATCTACAGCGATGATGAGGGGGACGTGGCATCGTTTGAGAATTTTCTCAGCGATATCTCCCTCAGCCCGGAGCGCAGCCTTGTCAGCCGTACCATCCGCGAGGCGATCATGGCGGCGCTGGATGAGCTTCCGAAGGAGCAGAAGTATGCGTTCGTGAAGAACGAGTTCGAAGGGGTGAGCTTCCGCGAAATGGCGGAGGAGACGGGAGAGAACATCAACACGCTCCTTGCACGGAAGCGCTATGCGGTGCTCTACCTCCGGAAACGGCTCAAGGAGCTCTACGAAAACCTGCAAGATTGACGAATACTGTCCGTCCTAGGCAGGGTGCCGAACGGTACGCCAGCATACGCCTACCTTGCCGAAGTGATGGATTGGAAGAACGAATACAGAAACAACAAGGGGAAACTCTTTGCGATCGGCGCGGGCGCTTTGGTGCTCGCGCTGATTGCGTTTTCAGGGATATGCTGGGGAACGCTGGCGATGTGCGGCTCCTGGGTGTCGAATATCCAGTTCAGTTTCTGGGAAGTGCTTGGGATATCGAGCGCCGGAACAGTCGGTATTCTCTTTCTACGACCGCTCCGCAGACGGCGTCCCCTCCAGTCGGATGAGGTGGAGCCGGTCGTGGCTGAGCCCGCGCCGCAGGAGGGGAAATCGTGGCGGGCGATGTACGATCAGCTTTCACCGGAGGAACGGCTGGCGTTCAAGTCGATGATGGAGAAATTCTGCGCCGATCCCGAATTGCCGAATGCGATCAACGCGGACCTCCACCCGCCCGAAAGCGGTACGGGTGCATAGTGTTTCGCTATTGCTTGACAGCTTCCTGCGGCCCCGCGAACTGTTTGCCGAACGCCCCCTCCAGCTCCCTTGCGTTATCCGCGTCGTTTCCCAGATAGAGGATGATCACCCGCTCGGTCTTGTAAAAATGGGGCTGCGCGGGCCATTCCATCCTCTGCCCGTCGATCGTCATGCCGTCCGGGCTGATCTTCCCGGCCGCGGCTTCCATCTCCGCCGGTTTGTCAAATTCGTAGACCTCCAGATTCACCCCGCCGTTGACCGTCATCATCGTCCCCTTCGATTCAAAGTACGGTCGGGAAACCGCTCCCGTCACCTCCACCTTGTTCCCGGTCGCCTTCAGAATGTTGAGGATGTTGAAGGTTGGGCTGGCCGGCTCGATCTGTGCCTCGGGACTTCCCCCTTTCGGCACTTCGCGACCGCATGCGGCCAGGAATGGAAGGATGATCGCCAGTACCGCCAGGTTCGGAAATCTGCTCGTCATGATCGTGCTGCTCTGCTCTGTGGAGAATTGATGAGATATCGGCGATGTGGCGCCGGGCCGTTATCGTATCCAGATGGTCTTGATGTTTACAAACTCGCGGATGCCGAATTCCGCCAGCTCCCTTCCAACGCCGCTCGCCTTTACGCCGCCGAACGGCAGCCGTGGGTCCGATTTTACCATGCCGTTGATAAAGACCGAACCGGCTTCGATCCCCCTGGCAAACTTTTGCTGTTCCCCCGGCTCGTTTGTCCAGACGGAGGAGCCAAGGCCGAATCGCGTGTCGTTGGCGATGCGGATTGCATCGTCGATATTCGATGCGCGTATCACCGCCGCCACCGGGCCGAATGTTTCCTCGGCGTAGGCCGCCATCCCCGGGCCAACGCCGCTCAGCACCGTGGGCTGGTAGAAAAAGCCTTTCCCCTCCATCGGCCCGCCGCCGGTTATCAGGCGCGCTCCGGCGGCGATCGATTCACTCACCTGCCGGTGAAGGTCATCCACGAATTCCGGTCGCGCAAGCGGCCCTATTGCCACGCTTCTATCGCTCGGATCGCCAACCTTCAACTCTTCGATTCCCGCGGCAAAGAGTTTCTCGAACTGATCGGCGATATCGTCGTGGACGATAAATCGTTTCGCGG
The DNA here is from genome assembly GCA_039917235.1 of Kapaibacterium sp. (SeqCode). Classification (GTDB taxonomy): domain Bacteria; phylum Bacteroidota; class Ignavibacteria; order OLB7; family OLB7; genus JAFDZV01. The sequence continues at coordinate 1,928 of JBDSJW010000039.1, forward strand.
CGATGCAGCTCTGGCCGTTGTTGATCGTCCGCGATGTCACGGCGGTTTTCGCGGCGGCGGCGATATCGGCGCTCGGCATCACGATAAACGGATCGCTCCCTCCCAGCTCCAGTACCACTTTTTTCAGATTCCGGCCGGCTGCCTCCCCCACCCTGCGCCCCGCTTCCTCGCTTCCGGTCAGCGTAACGGCCGCCACGCGCCCATCGCCGATAATTGCCTCCACCTTCTTCGAGCCGACCAGCAGCGTCTGAAAACATCCTTCCGGGAAGCCGGCGTCGCGGAACACATCCTCGATTGCCAGGGCCGATCCGGGGACGTTGGAGGCATGTTTCAGCAGGCCGACGTTCCCGGCCATCAGCGCGGGGGCGGCAAAGCGGAAGCACTGCCAGAAGGGGAAATTCCACGGCATGATCGCCAGCACCGGGCCAATCGGCTGAAACGCGACGTAGCTCCGCGCGGCATCGCTGGCGATCTCCTCATCGGCCAGAAATCGCTCGGCATTGGCGGCGTAGAACTCGCAGACCCACGCGCATTTCTCCACCTCCGCTTCGGACGCGGCTATCGGCTTTCCCATCTCCGCGGTCATCAGCGCCGCATATTTCCCACTCCGTTCGCGAAGCAGCCGTGCGGCGTTCATCATCCACTCGGCCCGGCGGCTGAAGGGTGAATTCCGGTGTTCACGGAATCGTTCGGCGGCGACGGCGATCGCGCCATCGATCTCCGCGTCGGTCAGCTCGGGATATTCGGTGATCAGCTCGCCCGTGGCCGGATTAATTGCGCGCATGATGTATTCTTCAGGTGAACGCGGCGACTCCGGGGAGGAGCCGTCGCGGTTGCAACGTCGGTTTCGAACTGCAAATCTACGAGAGGCCGAGGGGATGATCGCTCATCGATCAAAGAAATCTCGATCGGGGAACTCTACGGATGAAGGATCTGTCCCGCCTTCCTGCGTGCCTCGTCGATCTGATCTTTGACGCGATTTGCCTGATCCAGCTTCTCATTTGCCTTCTTCACGGCGTTCTCGGTCTTATCAAGGGCATCGCCGCTGCTCCGTTGCGTTGTTGTCGTTGTACGGCTCTGAACACGGGCCGGGGTTATCGCGCGCGTCACCACGCGCGAGCCGGTCGCGGTTGATCGCGACGTATCCCTTGCCATCACCGCGAACCGGGCATCTCGGGCCACCACATCGAACACCTTGCCGGCGAAGGAGGAATCCTGCATCGCCAGGGCCAGGGCATCGTCGAACGTCCCCTTCTCATAGGCGCGTTTCATAATATCCGCCATCATCGTCTTATCGCCGGCGATCCTCTCGATCTGGGCCGAGGCACCGGCGGTTGAATCGGCCGTGCCCGGGGTTGAGACGTCGGTGCGGGACTGGCAGCCGGCGATCAGGCTCACGCAGATTGCGAGAGCGATTGTCATCGGGATCTTCATGCTAACCTCCATGTTTTCATTCATGATATCAAAATCGAAGCCATCCATTGCTCCGTTCGGCGCGTGTGCTGCCGATATCGCGAGAGAGCGGGATGCAGATGGGTTATGGGACACGGTGGAAGGGGCTCCGTTTACCCGGATCGGGAAGATGGAGGGGACGGTCGTGGGAAATGAGGAAATACGGAGTTCCGCAACGATTGCCGGTCGTAACCGGCGGGCGTACATTGATGGTATGCGGGGGATCGGGAAATTTCCTATATGGGGTAAGCGGCAGTTTTGGTAGCTTATCGGCTTCGCAGGCACTTCGGACGCGATTATCGCGAAATCTCCGGGGGGAGGCCACCGCCGGATACGTTCCATCGGAATTCCGGCCTCAACACGCATCTGTTTCCATCGAAAGGAATATTCTTCAACAGATAGCAGGCGTTGACCTGTAACAATCCGTCCTATAACCAAGAGGTAGAAATGACAATGTGTCTAATGGCTCCAGAGGGAACCAGTAGCGATCACACTATCGAGCATGTCAGTACGATCTCGGAGCATCCCGCTTCGGGGCGTTCGTCGCGCCGGGGCATCCGCGCGGCCATAATGACCTTCATGACCCTGATTCTCATGCTGGCGATCTTCGCCGGGCCTACCGCGTTCGCGCAGGATACGCCGGCGGAGCATCACGGAGGAGAGGCCAGCCTGGTGCTTCCGGACATGGGGACGGTCAGCTTTCTGGGAGGGATAAGTGGTCAGACGCTGCTGATGCTTGGGCTTATCGTCTGCGTGCTGGGGGTGATTTTCGGCCTTGTGATCTCCCGGCATCTCAAGAACCTTCCGGTTCACCGGTCGATGCTCGAGGTTTCCGAGTTGATCTTCGAGACATGCAAAACCTACCTTTTGCAGCAGGGAAAGTTCATCCTGATCCTGGAGGTTTTCATCGCGATTATCGTGGCGTTCTATTTCGGCGTCCTTCAGGGGTTTACGGGGACGAAGGTGACCGTTATCCTTCTCTTTACGATCATCGGCATTCTGGGTAGTTACGGCGTGGCGTGGTTCGGCATCCGGATCAACACCTACGCAAACTCCCGCGCCGCGTTCGCGTCGCTTCGCGGCAAGCCGTTTCCGGTGTCCGATATCCCGTTGAAGGCGGGGATGAGCATCGGCATGATGCTTATCAGCGTGGAACTGCTGCTGATGCTCCTGATCCTGCTCTTCATTCCGAGGGATTACGCGGGCTCCTGCTTTATCGGCTTCGCCATCGGCGAGTCGCTCTGCGCGGCGGCGTTGCGTATTGCCGGCGGCATCTTCACGAAGATCGCCGATATCGGATCGGATCTGATGAAGATCGTCTTCAATATCAAGGAGGATGACGCGCGCAACCCCGGCGTTATCGCCGATTGCACCGGCGACAACGCTGGTGATTCGATCGGACCGAGCGCCGACGGATTTGAGACCTATGGCGTTACCGGCGTGGCGCTGATCACCTTTATCATGCTCGCGGTGAAGGAGCCGAACATACAGGTTCAGCTCCTTGTCTGGATCTTCGTGATGCGCGTGATGATGATCGTCGCCAGCGGGCTTTCCTATCTGGTCAACGGCATTATCTCCAAGAGTCGCTACGGCAACGTCTCCAAGATGAACTTCGAGTCCCCCCTCACCTTCCTGGTGTGGCTTACCTCGCTTGTCTCGGTGGCGATGACCTATCTCCTCTCCTACCTCCTTATTCCGACTCTGGGAGATGGATCGCTCTGGTGGAAGCTCTCGACGATCATCACCTGCGGCACGCTTGCCGGTGCTATCATCCCGGAGCTTGTGAAGGTCTTCACCTCCACCGAATCGCGTCACGTCCGTGAAGTGGTTATCGCCTCGCGCGAGGGGGGCCCATCGCTCAACGTCCTTTCCGGCCTTGTTGCCGGCAACTTCTCCGCCTACTGGCTCGGCATGGTCTTCGTCTTCCTGATGGGGATTGCCTACTGGGTCAGCGGCTACGGTGTCGGCGATCTGATGCTGGCGCCATCGGTCTTTGCGTTCGGTCTGGTGGCGTTCGGCTTCCTGGGCATGGGTCCTGTGACGATCGCCGTCGATTCGTACGGTCCGGTGACCGATAACGCGCAGTCCGTGTTTGAGCTGTTGGTGATCGAGTCGATCCCCGGCATCGCGGGGGAGCTGAAGCGGGACTTCAATATCGATGTCGATTTCGCCAGCGCGAAGCATCTTCTGGAAGAGAACGACGGTGCTGGAAATACGTTCAAGGCGACGGCAAAGCCGGTGCTGATAGGGACTGCGGTGGTCGGCTCCACCACGATGATCTTCTCGATCATCATGGGGCTTACCAAAGGGCTTACGGAGAACATGGACAAGCTCTCGCTTCTCCATCCTGAGTTCCTCCTTGGCCTTATCGCGGGGGGCGCGGTGATCTACTGGTTCTCCGGGGCAACGATTCAGGCGGTGACAACCGGCGCCTACCGCGCCGTGGAGTTCATCAAGAAGAACATCCGTCTGGATGGCGCGGAGAAGGCATCGGTAAGCGACAGCAAGAAGGTTGTGGAGATCTGCACGCAGTACGCGCAGAAGGGGATGTTCAACATCTTCGTGACGGTCTTCTGCTCCACGCTGGCGTTTGCGTTCTTCGAGCCCTATTTCTTTATCGGCTATCTGATCTCGATTGCCCTCTTCGGGCTTTATCAGGCGATCTTCATGGCAAACGCCGGTGGTGCCTGGGACAATGCGAAGAAGGTGGTTGAGGTTGATCTGAAGGAGAAGGGGACCGAGCTTCACGCCGCGTCCGTCGTGGGGGATACCGTCGGCGATCCGTTCAAGGATACCTCGTCGGTGGCGATGAACCCGATCATCAAGTTCACCACCCTCTTCGGCCTTCTCGCCGTGGAGCTTGCGGTGAGCATGACTGCCAAGCAGGGGGCCGGCACCACAAAGGCGCTCTCGGCCTTCTTCTTCTTGGTCTCCCTGATCTTCGTCTATCGCTCCTTCTACAGCATGCGTATCGAAGTCGATAAGAACTGATTGGATCACGTCCGTCAGTTGCCGGTTATTACCGAAACGCCGCGTTCCCTTTATGGGGGCGCGGCGTTTTCATGCGTGGGTATCAGATCAGAAAGGCCCGGCAATGCGTCCTCTCGGAACGGTGAGAGGTAAACAATTGCAGAGCCTTTGAAAAGCGTCCGGCATCAGGGCCGGAGAGCGAACAGAGTCAATGGGGATGAGAGAACAACCGGAAGGGGATGGCCGGTTACGCCTGTGCCTGACCGTCGGCCTGGGGTTCGGTCTGCCAGAAGGAATGCTGCGGATTGAAGCAGTCGAAGCAGGAAACGTAGAGATCGGCATTGATCCGCCCGATCTTCTCAAGCGTTTCCGCCTTGAATCTGATATTCATCAGGCCAACGAAGGAGCTGAGCGTATAGTAGAAATAGACCCGGTCCACGCCCGCTTCGCGGAGGCTGTCGATATGGGGTTCCACGGTATCGACCAGGCAGTTCAACTGGTGATCGCGGCACTCGGTGATTTCATCGTTCGAGGATGTTTCGTAGGACCAGAAGCCTTCCTCATGCAGATCGTTGGCGCCGGCCTTGCGCGGCTCTCCGGCTCTTGAAACCTTCACCGGCTGGAGGCCGATAATCTCGGTAACCCTGTCGGGATCGAGGTTGGTGCCGGTAAAATTGATTTCGACGGAGAAGTCGTTGGTAATTGAGTTAGATGTGAGCTGCATACGCGTTCCGCGTTGATGTTATGGGAGAGACGTTGAAAGGATTTATACCTGTACGATAGCCCGCGGGGGGGAACATTATCGATCATGTGCCCTAAGGACGGGAAAGATTGGAGCGAAATTGGAAGGCGCGGAAAAATGAATGTGGCGCAACACCATTCTCCATCTCCGGCCATACTTCCGCCAATATGCAATCGGGGATGTTTATGATCATACGGTATTCCGCAATTGTTGATCTGAGCCACGCGATTCATCCCGGCATGCCGGTCTGGCCGGGCGATCCCGAGGTCCGCGTTCAAAGGGTTGCCTCGGTTGAGCCCGATGGCTATGCCCTGCACGAGCTGACAATCGGCGAGCATTCGGGGACTCACTTTGGCGTGCCATCGCATTTTCATGCGGAGGGGATGCCGGCGGATGCCTTCGATGGAGAATCGCTGGTGCGTGCCTCGGTGGTTATCGATGTTCGTGGCGCGGTTGCCGCCAACTCCGACTACAGGCTGGGAAGGGAGGAGATTCTGAGGTGGGAAGAAACGCATGGGATGATACCATCGGCGTGCGTTGTGCTCCTCTGCACCGGATGGAGCCAGTGGTGGGGGGAGCCGGAGAGGTATTTCAACGCCGAGGCTGGTTCGCCGATCGGGCATTATCCCGGCTTTGCCCTGGACGCGGCGCGCTTTCTGGCGGAGGAACGGGGCGTGGCCGGGCTTGGGATCGATACGTTCGGCATCGACGCGGGGACCGATACGGGGTGCGAGGTGAACGGTTACTGGCTTCGCGACGGACGGTTTCATCTGGAGAACCTCACCAACATCCACCTCCTCCCGCCGGTCGGGGCCACGCTGGTGATCGGTGTTCTGAAGATCGTGGGGGGAACCGGGGGACCGGCGCGCGTGCTGGCGCTGGCCTGAAACGGGGCGCGGCATGCCGGTTCTCCGGCATGCCGCGCAAACCATATCACAACAAGCCCTGGGAAGGAGCGATCCTTCCCAGAGCGCGTCAATTACTGGTGATCGCCGTCCTTGTTGACCACAAAGACCTTGAGCGTCGCCATCACGTTCGCATGGAGCTTGATGGGCACATCAAACATGCCGAGGTGCCTGATCGGCTCATCGAGAATGATATTGCGGCGATCGACGTCGTGACCCTGGCGGGCCAGCTCCTCGGCGATCATCGGCGAGGTGACGGAGCCGAAGAGACGATCCTCTTCGCCGACACGCATCGGGATGGTGATCGAAACGGACTCCAGCCGCTCCGCCTGCGAACGCGCTTCGGCGGTAAGGCGGTTCTGCTGGGCGTCGTAGCGCTGCTTATCGGTTTCGATGGCGCGCATGGCGCCGGGCGTGGCGCGATAGGCGAGCTGGCGAGGGATCAGATAGTTGCGGGCGTAGCCATCCTTGACTTCCACAACCTCTCCGATGTTCCCCAGATTCTCGTAATTCTGGCGTAGGATAACTTTCATGAGATTGATGTATTCGTATCGTTGATCAATGTTTCTTAAGAGCCGGTAACAGAATGGGCCGTTGGCCCCTCCGTCGAAGCCCTTCCGGGATATCCAACGGCATGCGGCGGGGCAGGCGTGCGGCCCGCCGTTGCAGCCTTACTCCGAACGGTGCATTTCCACTTTCTCTTCGCTGAAGAACGGGTCGAACGAATCTGATGAGCCGTTTGCGCGGGCTGTTCCGTTGCTGAATGGCTCCTCCTCGCACTCGAAAACCGTGAACTCATCATCCCTCTCCTCAATCACCCCGTTATCATCTCCGGCATCGGAGACGCGGCGCTTGTTGAGGAACTGGATACGACGGGCCTTGATCTCCACCGTGGAGCGCGTGGAGCCCTCCTCGGTCTGCCAGGTGCGGCTTTGAAGCTCTCCCTCCACAAGGACGGCGCTCCCCTTCCGCAGTTTGTCCACACAGCTTTCGGCGAGCCTGTTCCAGGCCACCACCCCGACGTAGCAGACATCCTCCTGCCACTGATTATCGCCATCGCGGAATTTGCGGTTCGACGCGATTGAGAAGTTCGCCACGGGCGTGCCGTTGCGAGTCTGCCGGATCACGGGGTCCTTTGTCAGATTTCCCGCAATGAGCACGGAGTTCAACTCAGGCATTTTCAGTTCAGCCATACGTAAGTCTCCCGAGAATGAATGTCGTTCGTTCTTCATCGTTTCGTAGTTGGTACAATCCTCCGTCATCAACGGAGGAAAGATGCCTAGTTCGCCACAGCACGTGCATTGGTATCCGATGGCCTCGCGTGGGGAGCCGGCCGCCGCCATTCCGGGGCGACGTTCCATTTCCCGTTACCGGCGGACCTGGGTATCGAAGGGGTTCAACCAGCGTTGGTTGCGTAGCGAGATCGGCGCGCCCGCATGACGAGCGCGCCGGGGAAAATACAAATGTTCTTACTTGCTTTCGTCCCCGTTGCCTTCGCTATTTCCGGCCGCTTCAGCCTCAGCCTCGGCGATCATCCGGTTCTTCATCTCCTCCCTGTTCTTCAGATCGGTATCCTCAAGCTGAAGCGTAAGGTGACGGATGATATGCTCCTCCAGCTGGTAGAAGCGCTCCATCTGATGGACAAGCGCCCCCGGCCCGTCGATCGTGAACTGGATATAATATCCGTTGTTCTTCTTGTTGATCGGATAGGCAAGGCGGCGGCGGCCCCAATGATCGGCGTTCTTGATCTCGCCGCCATTCCGGGTGATAAACTCGGTCGTCTTGGTGACAACCTGATTGATCGTCTCCTCTTCGAGCATCCCATTGATGATAATGGTTGTCTCGTAATGTCGTGTTTCGTTCACGTGTTGAATTATCTCCTATGGTTAACGTCTATGAATCGCATATCGCTAGCCCGCCATCAGTGTGGCGGCGGGCAGGAGGTCGTTGATGTCGATCGTCGATTCCGAATCATCCGCCATATGCGCGGCGGATATCGGGCCGACCATAATATCTAACTCCCTGCATGGTCCCCGCGCGCATCCTTATTGATCATGCGCCGGGACTCTCCTCCGATGCATCAGCTTCTGCCGGCACTTGTTTCGGCGTCCGGGTCGTTTGGCCGGGGCGCCTTCGCCGCCGTGTTGATCCGGTTCATCGCGCGCGCCGTCTCCTCCTCGATCCAGATCAGAGCCGCCTCGCAGCCGCTTTTCACCATCTCCGCCACCGTCTCCCCTTCATCGCTTCGAAAGGGAGCAAGGACGTAGTCCGCCATCTCGCCGGGTCCGAAATCGCTCCCGATGCCGCAGCGGAGGCGGGGGAAATCGGATGAATCGAGATGATAGATGATCGATTCGGTGCCGTTGTGTCCCCCGGATGAACCGGATGACTTCAACTGAACGCGCCCAACGGGGAACTGGATCTCATCGACGATCGCCAGCATTTCCGGTGGGGTCACCCCCAGCCGCTCGGCGATCTGCGCGGCGGCCAGCCCGCTGTTGTTCATATAGGTCGTCGGCTTCACAATCAGGAAATCGATCCCCTTCCAGCTCCCCTGCGCCTGATAATACTCCCCCTTTCCAGGCTTGAAGAGCAGCCGGAGCCGTTCCGCGAGCGCATCCGCCACCATCCACCCGATATTATGCCGGGTGGTTTCGTAGCGGGAGCCGGGGTTGCCGAGGGCGAGGATCACTTTCATGGAAGTTCCGTGATTGAGGCCGGCGGGCCTACTTGTCCTCTGCCTTTCCCTTGGCAATCACCTCTGGCTCGGCTGCCGCAGCCGTCGGCTCCTCGCTCACGCGCGACGGCGAGATGGAGACGATGTTGAGATCGGCCGGGCTGATGATCGTGATGCGCGGGAGGTTGAGATCGCTGACGTGGATCGAATCGTTGACATCCAGGTTGGTGATATCAACGGTGATATGATCGGGGATCTCGGACGGGATGCACTCGATTTCCAGCTTGTGAAGCGCAAAATCCACGATGCCGCCATGCTGCATGCCGATAGCCTGGCCCTGAAGCGAGACCGGCACTTCCACACGGATCTTTTCGTTGGCCGTGATGCCCAGAAGATCGAAATGAGTGGGGCGGTCGGTGATAGGATCGAACACGATATCCTTCAGCACGCAGGTCTTCTCCGTGCCATCCTCGAGCTTCATCCTGACCAGATGGGACTCGGTGGTAAAGATCAACGGACGGAGCGAAAGCTCCGGGACGGAGATCGAGATCGGGTCCTCGCCGTGAAAATAGTAGATGCCAGGGATCGTGCTCTGGCGGCGCATGGCACGGGCGGCGCTACGGCCTGGTTCCCGGCGCTTTGCTTCGAGAATAATCTCGCTCATGCTTCGGTTCCTTAATGATTAAGTACGTGATTAGTAAGCGACGCTTAGTACGCTATGTAGAAGAACTTGATGTACGGGGCGGTTTTAAACCGCCCCCGACAGCGACACGAGATAACACGATTAGTCAGTGTCGAACAACTTCGAAAGAGACTGATTATCGTGAATCCTGAGAATCGCCTCGGCGAAGAGTTTCGCCACGGATTTCACGACGATTTTCGGTGACGGGCGGAGGAGCGGGAGAGTATCGGTAACGATAAGCTGCTCCAGCGCGGAGGCCTCCAGCAGATCGTATGCCTTGCCGCTCAGCACCGCGTGGGTGCAGGCCCCGTAGACCCGTTCCGCGCCATGCTGCTTCAGCGCGTTGACGGCGTTGGTAAATGTGCCGCCGGTGTCGATAAGGTCATCGACCACAAGAATATTTCTCCCCTTGGCCTCTCCCACGATGTTCATCACCTCCGCCACATTCGGACGCGGGCGGCGTTTGTCGATAAACATCAGCCCGGCATCCAGCCGCTTTGCGTAGGCGCGCGCCAGCTTCAGCCCGCCGACATCCGGGGAGGCGATCGTCAGGTCCGGCAGTTCCAGTTTCCTGACGTGCCGTGTAAAGACCGGCGACGAATAGAGGTGATCGAACGGGATATCGAAAAACCCCTGGATCTGCGGCGCGTGGAGATCCATCGTGATCACCCGGTCCGCCCCCGCTTCCGTGATCAGATTTGCCACCAGCTTCGCCGTGATCGCCACGCGGGGCTGATCCTTCCGGTCCTGCCGGCCATAGCCGAAGTAGGGCACGACCGCGGTCACCCGCGCCGCCGAGGCCCGCTTCGCGGCGTCCACCAGGAGCAGCAGCTCGAGCATGTTCTCGGCCG